>NZ_JAPEHY010000044.1:0-31767 GCF_028823715.1 Shewanella sp. K8 | reverse complement strand
CTTCTTTCTGAAAGTCAGAGAGGCGTTCCCCGGAGATCCGCGATGAACCTTTTTTATTGGCATTTCACAGCTTCAAGTGCATGGGTTTAAGTGCATAGGTTTAAGTTGGTTACCAGGAAGAATCCCCCGCATATCAAGGCTCGCTGCTCCCGAGTCATCAGCCCTATTCCATCCAGCTTTGGTCCAATTGATAGCCATTAGTTAAAACCGTCTCTCATGGCCAAACTTCCAGACTACAGGCAATGAGTTTCAAACAGGATAAATAGACAAAAGCCATATACAGTAAGGCATGTAAACCTAAAGTCATACAAATGAGAAGTTACCAGCAAACGAAACAATAATAATTACCCAAAAAACAACCTCTGCTATAAAATCGCCAAGATTTTGACAAAAGTACTTAATTTGACGCCGTTAGTTAACCTTTCCAAGAGACACTATGAATAAGTTGCTGCTGTCTGCACCTCTGCTAAGCGCGTTGGCTTTGACGGCATTTCATTGCCGAGGTGATGTAGAACATTTCCACCAGATATCCTTCCATCAGGATGCGACTCAACTGCAGATACAGTGCTCAGTGCAACAACCCCAGCCGAGATTGATAGTGAGGGTGCCTCAGTCTTATGCCTATAGTCAGGATCCCAGTGTCTTGGTGTTAAGAACCGCCGATGGTGAGATCCTGCAACTAGCCAGCGTGAGCTCGTTGACGACACTCACCACCCAGGCCCGCGCCGATGAAGATCTCTGGGCCGAACTGACCTCGCTCCACAGTGAGCCAATTTCGCTTGAAGTTATCTCGTTTCGTTCCGGTGGCTCTTTCTCATCGGCTATCCAGATGAGTGATTTCCAAACCAGTCTGGCACAGCTCAAATCCAGCTGTCAGCCATAAAAGAATCCGGCCAGTGGCCGGATTCTTTATCAGGCGTTAACCGCCTCTGTCTGATGTACCTTCTCTGTTTGGTCCACTATGGTAAGCACTGCAGCGTCGCCCACCACATTGCAGGAAGTCAGTACCATATCTATGATTCTGTCCAGCGCCGCCACTATCGCAAAAGCTTCCACGGGTAAGCCCAGTTGATGGATTAATACACCTATCATCACCATACCGCCGCCGGGAACCCCGCCGGCGCCCACCGACAGCAGAAAGATACTGAATATCAGAGTTGGCAGCTGTTCACTGGAGATAGGCTGACCAAAGGCGTTGGCGACAAAGAAGATGGCGATAGTGATATAAATCGACACGCCGCCCATATTCATGGTGGCACCCAGAGGCACGCCAAACCCTGCCACTGCTTTGTTAACCCCGAGCTTTTCGGTCAAGGTTCGCATGGTCACCGGGATGGTGGCATTGGAGCTGGCAGTCGACAGAGAGAAAAGGATCTGCTCTTGGGTCTTGGCACGAAAACTCTTGGCACTGACCGGGGTGAACACAGCCACAGCCAGAGGATAAACAATGAAAATCCACAGCAGCAGCATGGTTAGAATAATCGCCATATAACCCAGCACACTGAGAAAGACTTTGGCTTCCAGGGTGGCACCCAGTTTGAACATCAGCGCAAACACACCAAATGGCGCCAACTGCATCACAGTCATAATGAGCTTCATCATGATCCTATTGGCGACCTGAAAGCCTCTGACAGCTGAGCTGCCGGCTTCATCCAGCGACTTGATAACTCCGCCCAGCAGCAGCGCCATAAAGATCACCTGCAACATGTTGCCCGACATAAAGGCATCGACAGGATTGCTTGGCACTATGCCGACAATCAGACTCATCAAATTGGGCAGTTCAGTCGCGGTAATGGCCACATCCGTGCCACCACTCATATCAACCCCGACACCGGGCTGCAGCAATAGTGACACACACACCGCCGCCAGGATGGCGACCAGAGTATTGATGATATAGAAGCTGAAAGTCTTGCCGCCCAAGCGGCCGAAGCTCTTGAGATCCTGCAATTCGCAGACACCACAGACTATGCTGACAAACACCAGCGGCATCACCAGCATCATGATCATATTGACAAACATGGTGCCTGCCGCGGTGGCTACCTCGACCAGGGTACCGGAAAAGAAGCCGATATGGCCCAGCCCATATTGCACCACAGAGCCCAACAACAGGCCGCTAAACAGACCCATAAAGATCCGTCCGGAAAGAGATTTGAGTATCGCCATTGTACGTTCCAATTCGGCATCGTTCCTGATGCACAACTGTCTTCCCTGTTCGCTCTGGGAAGGGATAGTGAAACATGCTACTCAAAAATTCAATGACAAAATGATCAAAACTCGCCTGGGCAACATGCAACAGCTGTCAAATAAAATGCAGAAAACATTGTTTTTAAATAATTTTTAAACTTATTAAATAAATTCACTCAAGAATGGCGCGTTTACAAAATCACAAATCAGAAACAAATAGCAAACAAATACAAAATACTTGACAGTGAATAACTCCAAAAAATCATATAAAGAAGCATTAAAAACCAATAAATATGGAATTGGCAGTAAGCCAATTAGCCAAGCCGCTATTTTACTGCAGATCCTGCTTGTTAATTTCGTCATCAAACCGGAATTTCCTGCCTGCACAGCTTCAGGCACAAAAGCAGCCACAGAGCAAACCACGCATAAAAATACGAGATAAACAGCGAAGGAGGAAACCACAAATACGGGACAGGGGAAGCATAAATGCGCTATCGGAAAAGATAGTCATCTAGCTAAAAAATGGACAAAAAAAAGCCGGTGGGGCGCACCGGCAAATCAAGCAACATATTACCTGAGAGGCTCAGGAAAAACGCCTGACGATGCAGGCGGTCACCACAAGAAAAGGCCATCGGGTGATGGATAGACTCAAAAATGGCAGTAACCCTTGTGGCCAGGTCACCTACTTGAATCAAATTCGGTTAAGTCAAACAAAAATCAACGCAAATAAGGGCGCGCCGAGCACCATGGCAATGCCGGTAAAGATCATCGTCAAGCTGGCAATCACGCCTTCCTGCTGACCAAACTCACTGGCTTTGGCGGCGCCGGCCCCATGGGCAGAAGCACCGAGTGCCACCCCTTTCCCAAGAGATGTTTTTATCCTCGCCAATTTAAACAGCGGCTCACACACCAGCATGCCTATCACGCCGGTGAGCAACACCAACATGGCGGTTAATTCCGGCACGCCACCGAAGGCACCAGTGGCCTCCATGGCAAATGGAGTCGACACAGAGCGTACCAGTACGCTGTGGCTCAGTTCACTGGGCAGAGGCACCAACTTGACCAACAGCCAGGATGACACCAGGCCCAACATGAGTCCGGCCATAACCCCAAGGCTAATGGTGATCGGATAACGGCGGATTAACTTGCGCTCGCGGTAAATAGGTACAGCGAAAGCTATGGTCGCCGGAGCCAGTAATGCCATCAGCCAATGGGTGTACTCAAAATAGGTCGGCAGAGGGATCGCCAACAGCAGCACCACGGCCAGCACGGCCAAAGGCGCCAAAAATATCGGTGCCAACCACCAGCTACGATGCCTTCGATATAAAGCCTTGGCGCCGTAATAACAGATAAGAGTGATCAGCAGACTCAAGAGAGCAAGCAAGGTATGAGACATAGGGTTACCCTTGCACTCCATGTTTGGCCAGTTGGCGTTTCAAATTGAGGCGCCGCTCGAAGCGAAACACTCTATCCACCACAAAACCGGTTCCCAGCAATACCGAAGCGCTGCCGAGCACCAGGGTCAGCATAATATTGAAACCATACTCCTCCAGCAGGGTTTCATACTTGAGTACTGAAATCACGGGTGGAATAAAAAACAGCAAGAGATCGCCAATCAACCAGGCCGCTCCCAGTTGCAACGCCTTTTCCGGTATAAGCTTGAGCCCGAGCGCCAACAACACTACCAGCATCCCAAGTACACTGCCGGGAATGGGAGAATGCAAAGCGGCGGCCAAGGCATGAGTGGCCCATGCCAGCAAACAGATAGCCGCAATTTGCAGCAAGGTCGCGCTTATGTGTTTGCCTTGGAGCCAAATGACTTTGGCCACTCTGTGAGGAGAAGCCGGGCGTTTGCTGAGGGAGTGCATATCTTTACCGAATAACTTAACTGGGGTTTATTCTAGGCTTGCAATATCAATAAAAAAAATGAATATTAAGCATAGTTTGCATTCCATAGAGTTATTCAATTGGATCTGAAAGTTGTTCGCTACTTTATTGAGATAGTGGATGCCGGCGGATTTGCCAAAGCGGCGGAAAAGATCCACCTGACCCAACCTGCGCTGTCCAAGTCTATTCGCCAGTTGGAACAGGATCTGGATCTTGTGCTCTTGGAAAGGGGCAAACGCGGCAGCCAGTTACGTCCCACAGCAGCCGGAGAGGTCGTCTACCGTCACGGCCAGGAACTATTGAATGTACGTCGCAACATGCTCAGAGAGCTGGCGGCACAGCGCAGTCTCAACTCGGGTGAACTGCATCTAGGACTGGCCCCCCTCGGCAGTGCCGAACTCTTTGCTCCTGTCATCGCTCGCTTTCGCAGCCGTTATCCCAAGGTGCAGATGCATCTCTTGGTTCGCGGCGGCGTAGAGCAAACCGCTGCCCTCAAGAAGGGGGAAATCGAGCTGGCAACCGGGATCATCTCCTTTGAGGATGAGTTTGATGGCATCAGGATCCGCCGCGACCCAATGGTGGTGGTATTGCCAAGACAACATCCTTTGGCCAATAGCCAAGAGCTGACCCTCAAGGCATTGGCAGATATTCCACAGATACTGTTCGAACCCGAATATGCCCTGCATGAGCTGGTGATAAATGCCTGTCAGAGAGCCGGCTTCAGCCCCAAAGATGTGACTCGGGTCAGTCATCCCGACTTTGGTATCGCCCTGGTGGCAGCAGGCACAGGTGCCATGATACTGCCCAGCTTTATTGCCGAGCGCCACGCGGTGGCCGGGGTGATCAGTATTCCTCTGGCCGCCTCAGATCTGATCTGGGAGCTGTCGCTGTTCTGGCGCCGGGGGCAACCACTGTCTTTTGCCGCCCAGGCCATGGTCGAGCTGGTCAGACAACGGCTGGCGCTGAGCTGAAATCCCGACGCTTCAAGTGCTGCAGCCGAGTTAATTTTCGCCAACCGAGTCACAGCGTACCGTTACAGCAGTACAAACTCATTGACACCCTCTTTTCGCGCCGCTAAGGTGAATCACACTTTTCCGGGCCCAATGGGCCCGGGGTTCATTTACACAACCCGAGGTTCGCAATGCGGCCAATACACAAGCTTTATCTCTATCCCAAGCCACAGTGGCTTTGATGGGGATAATGACCTGAACTTCCCTCTCCTGTGAGCCATTGTGGCTTTGTTGTCAGGTTTCGTTACCGGTTATCCGGCTCTCTTGGGGATCCCTCAAACCAAAACCCTGGGGACCCAGTACGAAAATGCTTGTTGAGAATGTAATAAAATGAAGAACAACAAAACCTTCGGTAGCATGCTGATCATTGCAGGCACCACGATAGGCGCCGGGATGCTGGCGCTGCCGCTGGCTTCTGCCGGCCTGGGTTTCGGGGTCGCCTCGATACTGATGCTACTACTCTGGGGATTGATGAGTTACACAGCGCTGTTAATGCTGGAAGTGCATCAACATGCCCCGGCTCATGCCACTCTGCACACCTTGGCGCACAAGTTGCTCGGCCGTAAGGGGCAGTTGCTGGCCAGCCTGGCGATGATGTTCCTGCTGTACGCCCTGTGCGCCGCCTATATTGCCGGTGGTGGTGCCCAGCTCAACGATAAATTGGTTCGCTATGCGGATTTAACACTTCCCCCCCAGGTGGGTGCCATTGGCTTTGCCCTGCTGATAGCCCTGGTGGTCGCCATAGGCACTCATTCGGTCGATATGATTAACCGGGTGTTATTTGCCTTGAAGATTATTGCCCTGGTCATCATGTTGGCGCTGCTGTTGCCCCACGCCCAAGGCGGATACCTGCTGGAGCTGCCGTTGCAGCAAGGTTTGGTCATCTCTGCCCTGCCGGTAATCTTCACCTCTTTTGGGTTTCACGGCTCTATCCCCTCAGTGGTGCGCTATGTGGGGCTGGATATCAAGGCGCTGAAGAAGATCATGATTGTCGGCTCGGCCCTGCCGCTGCTGGTTTACCTGCTTTGGCAACTGGCCAGTCAGGGCGCCTTGAGCCAGAGTGAATTGATGGCCTCCAAGGAGCTCCCCAAATTCATCAATGGCTTGGGGCAACTGCTGCATAACCCCATGATAGGCCAGACTGTATCCATATTTGCCGACCTGGCACTGGCCACCTCCTTCCTGGGAGTCAGCCTGGGGCTATTTGATTTTATGGGCGATATTCTGCGACGCAACGACAGTGCCGGCCACAGGCTGCAAACGGCGGCCATCACCTTCCTGCCTCCGCTGGGATTTGCCCTCTTCTACCCTCAGGGATTTATGGCCGCCCTGGGCTATGCCTCGATAGCTTTGGTGATACTGGCAGTATTCCTGCCCGTCGCCATGGTCTGGAAGCAAAGGAGCCAGCCAATGTCCGAGGGCAGCTACCGGGTTGGCGGCGGCAAAGCGGCACTCATGCTGGCTGCGCTGTGCGGGGTGGTGATTATTCTCAGCCAACTGCTGCAAATGGCCGGGATACTGACCAAGGTAGGCTAACAAGGGATTGTATGGAGTCGGCAAACTGGCCGCCGTCCATTCTTAAAGTAAAACGCAGCTCTCGGGCTGCGTTTTACTTTGGTTCATCCTTCAGTTTATCGGTTCCAACGATACTCTGAAGCGACTGGCTGACAGCTGGGAAAAAACCAGGTCAAACCCTTCCGGGATCTCTTGCTCACTGATGACGACTCGCTGATCCAGCTGCTGTTCCAGGGCCTGTTGGCGCCGCTGCTGCCTTTGCTGCATTGCGCTCCTGCCACTGATAAAACTGGCGCCGCCAAGCAAGACTCCAACCAGCGCCAGCAGATTGGCCACCATGGGATTGCCTATTTGCAGCGCACTGGCGTCATCCAGCAGCCACCAGAGAATGGAGGCACTCAGCAGTAATACCCCAAAGGCCAACCTGGCTATCGCGCTCGGCGCATTGTCTATCGGCAATACCAATTGGATATCGGCGGGTAAGTCTGCAAGGGTTACTGTCTGGGGTAACGGCTCGTCCTGCGCTGAGGCACTCTGGGGATCGGGCATAAATCATCCTTAATTTGAATGGAATGGGCTGAAACACGCGGGTCGGCTTCAACCCAATTTAACGACATCTTGTCCTTATGTCTGTGGTTACTGCCGTTCACAACGGCCGGTTCATTATACGCAAGCATCAAGAAGCGTCGCAAACTCAATGTGTTATCAATTTGAACTCTGCTGGAAATCTGTGCATTTTGTGGCGGCAATAGCGCCTGCTGTACTCACTTGGCAAACTTGACCCCAATAGTGACGGCAGACACAATAGCGCCGGAGACTCATTTGACGGAGCCCGTGGTGAGCGGTCAGCAACAGATACCAGAGCTGAAATTGGGACTGGCCATGTGGTCCCATAACCAGTGGCAGCAAAGCCTTTATGGAAAGGGGACGCCTCAAGCCGAGCGTCTGGCGCGCTACGCCGAGGTTTTCAATACGGTGGAGGGCAACACCAGCTTTTATGCCACCCCGTCAGCAAACAGCGTCAGTAACTGGCGCGATGCCGTGGGTGAGGACTTTCGCTTTACCTTTAAACTGCCACAGGAGATCACTCACAAGTTGCAACTGAGGCACTGTGACGATGAGCTCAAGCAGTTCCTGCAGGTGATGTCGCCACTGTTTGCCAAGACAGGTCTGTGGAAGATTCAGTTGCCCGGCTATTTTGGCCCAGAAGCCCTTGGGTCACTGGACGCCTTTCTTGGCAAACTGCCAACCGAGTTGCCTCTTGGGGTTGAGGTGCGCCACCCGGCCTTCTTTGCCAAAGGGGAAGCCGAGCGTCAACTCAACCGCTTGCTGCTGCAGCGCTCGGTCAACCGCATCATAATGGACACCCGACCGGTATTTGCCGCGCCGCCAAACAGTGCCGCCGTCATCGATGCCCATGAAAAGAAACCCAAAGTACCGGTACATGCCATAGCCACCGGCCGCTATCCCACAGTGCGCTTTATCGGCCACCCTGAGCTTGAGGCCAATCAGGGCTTCTTCAAGCCTTGGCTGGACAAGCTATGCCAATGGCTGGAGGAGGAGCGCCAACCCTATCTGTTCATCCACACCCCGGATAATGCCCAAGCACCTGAGCTGGCCATAAGCCTGCAGCGTCTGCTGAGCGCTCGCTGGCAAGCCAAACACGGCCAACCTCTTCAGGCGTTTCTGCTAGCTGAACAGGCTGACTCCCAAAACCAACAGCTGGGTCTGGCACTGTGACCGGCACAAGCTATTTATCCGCGAGGTCCTTATGCTGAGTTGTCTGGCGATAGAAAATTACCGCTCGTTACGTGAAGTGGTGTTGCCGCTGGAGCGCCTGAACCTGGTGACAGGCAGCAACGGGAGTGGCAAGTCCAATCTCTACAAGGCGTTGAGACTGCTGGCGCAAACGGCTGATGGTGGCGTGGTCAAGGCATTGGCAAAAGAAGGCGGCCTGGAGTCCAGTTTCTGGGCCGGTCCGGAAAAGTTCAGTCGCGATATGTTGGCAGGTACGGCCAACATAGAAGGAACCGTGCGCCACCAGAGCAAACGCCTTAAATTGGGTTTTGCCGCCGATGACTTCAGCTATCTCATCGAACTTGGACTCCCCAAACCTGACTCTACGACGCTATTTGGCCTGGATCCCCAAATCAAACGCGAAGCCATCTGGTGCGGCTCCCTCTATCGGCCTGCCTCTGTGTTGGTTGAGCGCCGCGGTGCCCTGGTGAAAAGACGCGGGGAACATGGCTGGCAACTACTGGACAACCATCTCCATCTCGGCGACAGCATGCTCAGCCAACTGGCCGATCCTGAACGCAGCCCAGAGATCCTCACCCTCAGGGATAGAATTCGAGCCTGGCGTTTCTACGATCATTTCCGCAGCGATCAACAAGCACCGGCCCGTCGAGCGCAGCTGGCGACCCTGACCCCAGTGCTGCACCATGATGGTCGCGATCTGGTATCGGCGATTCAAACTATTTTCGAGATAGGTGATGCCGACGCCTTCCATCATGCGATCAAAGATGCCTTTCCCGGTGCCACTATCAGCATAGTGGCCACGGGGGCCGGCATGCTGCAACTGGCATTTCACCAACAAGGCCTGCTAAGACCCCTGTCGCTGAGTGAATTGTCCGACGGTACTCTAAGGTACTTACTGTTGGTGGCTGCTTTACTGACTCCCAGACCGCCGGAGTTAATGGTGCTTAACGAGCCCGAAACCAGCCTGCATCCCGATCTCTTGCCCGCGCTGGCGCGTTTAATCATCAAGGCCTCTTCTGTGTGTCAGCTCTGGATAGTGTCACACGCCGCAAGATTAATCCATGCGCTGGAAACCCAGGGAGACTGCAACACATTGCAGCTGGATAAACAGCTGGGGGCCACTTGTGTCCAGGGGCAAGATTTGCTCTCGACTCCGCCGTGGCGCTGGCACAATAACTAGCCCGCGATTGCGGGCTAAGGTGAGTGACTCGAATCCTTACTTCCTGGCACCGACCGGGATCATTATGTGGGCATAGGGCGTGCCCTTCCACATCACATAGGGCCCACCTTGAGCCGGGTCAGTCGGCAAACTGTCGAGCATGGCAGGATCCGGCAGCAGAATCATCAGGTGCGGCCCTTCGACTATCCATTGATTATCCGCGGTTTCCATTTCGGCATAAGGGTCGATATTGCTGGCCCCACCATCACCGGCCAGCATGTAGGAAATACCTATCGCTTTGGCTTGAAATGGTTTTTTCTCCATCCAGGCGTGTGCCCATTCCATCCAGGGACCATCCATACACATGGGAGCCGTTCCCTTGAGCTGTGGCGGAGTTGGAAAGCAGGTGTAGCTGCCATCACCTTGTTGCAGCACATTCTTGTTCCAATCAACAACGGTAACACTGGCACGTATGGTGGGCGGAGCGGCATTCAGGGCGTCATCCAACATAATCTGCTGTGCTTCAGTGAGTGCGGCATGGGTGGCACTGGCGAAGGAAGACAGGGTCAAAGTCAAAATTAGAGCTGAAGTTTTCATCAAATCAGCCTCCAGGTTGAACTCGGATACAACAACACCGAGATCTCCAGTATAGTTTCTGCAGAAAAAATCGATTTTGCCCCGTAAATTCAATATATTGGACTAAGATAAAACCAAAATCCCATGAGGAGACAAAATGTTTTCTCTGTCCCAGACCTTATCTATCTTCGCCGCTTTACCGGATCCGGTATTTATTCTGACCCGCAGTGGCCGCTATGCCGCGGTACTGGGAGGTTCCGACAGTCGCTACTATCACGACGGCACAACCTTGATAGGGCAATACATCTCCCAGGTCATCCAGCAGCCCAAGTGCGAATGGTTTCTGAGCCAGATTGCGCAAGCCTTGCTGAGCCGCCGTCTCTGGGTGGTGGAATACAGTCTTGGCGGCAACGACGTCAAGGGACTCACAGAGCAAGGCCCCGCAGAGCCCATCTGGTTTGAAGGTCGGGTACAGGCGCTGGATTTTCAAATAGAGGGTGAAGATGCCGTGGTCTGGGTCGCCAGCAATATTACCCGCCGCCATCAATTGGAGCAGGAGCTCAGGGAAAGATGCGAGCGCGATCCGCTCACTCAGCTCTACAACCGCCGTAAGTTGCTCAAACTGCTGACAGAAAACCTAACCCTGTTTCAGCGTTACCGAACCCCGACCAGCATATTGATCTTCGATCTCGATAATCTCAAGAAACTCAACGACAGCTCTGGCCATCTGATGGGCGACAAGGCGATAGTTACTCTGGGAGAGGTCTGCCTGGCCAGCCTCAGATCTCAGGATATCGCCTCCCGTTACGGCGGCGATGAATTTGTCATTCTTATGCCCCACACTGCTGCCGAGCAGGCATTACCCATAGCCGAGCGCCTACGAAGCGAGTGTGCCCGGCGCCTCAGAGCCTTGGGGATTGCCGCTGAATGCGCCAGTATCAGCGGCGGCCTCAGCGAGTTTCAATGCAGTGATACCAGTATAGATGCCGTGGTTTCCAGGGCCGATGGCGCCCTTTACCAAGCCAAAGCACAGGGCCGCAACCGGATTGTGCTGGCCAAGGGGCCAAAGTGCACTGAATCGCCCTAAAAAACACGGGCAAACAAAAAGCCGGCACTTGGCCGGCTTCTTCATTGCATAGACTCGTCTAATTCGAGCGACTGAACTTAAGCCTGTGGGCGCATGGCCGGGAACAGGATCACATCACGAATAGTGTGAGTGTTGGTAAACAACATCACCAGACGGTCGATACCTATGCCCTGACCGGCTGTCGGTGGCAGGCCGTGCTCCAGCGCCGTGATATAGTCGGCATCATAGAACATGGCTTCGTCGTCACCGGCATCCTTGGCTTCAACCTGAGCCTTGAAGCGGTTGTCCTGATCTTCGGCGTCATTGAGCTCGCTGAAGCCGTTGGCCACTTCACGACCACCGATGAAGAACTCGAAGCGGTCGGTGATAAAGTCGTTGTCATCGTTGCGACGGGCCAGTGGCGAGATGTCCGCTGGGTAGCCGGTGATAAAGGTAGGCTGCATCAGTTTAGGCTCGGCGGTTTCACCGAAGATCTCTTCCAGCAGTTGACCACAGGTCCAGAAAGATTCGATTTCCAGCCCTACGTCTTTGGCCAGCTTACGCATAAACTCAAGATCCTTGACCTCTTCATAGGTCATGGCCTGAATCGTGGCGTTGTCTGGGTTGTAGTGCTGAATCGCTTCCAACATGCTCATGCGGGCGTAAGGGCCGCCGAAATCGATGCTGTGCTCACCGTAAGGCAACTTGGTATCACCCAGCAGATCCTGAGCGATGGAAGACAGCATCTCTTCGGTAAGATCCATCAGATCGCGGTAATCTGCATAAGCCATATAGAATTCCATCATGGTGAATTCAGGGTTATGGCGTGGCGACAGACCTTCGTTACGGAAGTTACGGTTGATTTCGAACACTCGCTCAAAACCACCGACAACCAGACGCTTGAGGTACAGCTCAGGCGCAATACGCAGATACATGTCGATATCCAGCGCATTGTGGTGAGTGATAAATGGACGCGCGGAAGCACCACCCGGGATGACATGCATCATAGGGGTTTCCACTTCCATAAACTCTTTTTTCACCATGAAGTTACGTATGGCTGAAACCACTTTGGAGCGCATAACGAAGGCATCACGGGAATCCTGGTTGACGATTAGGTCAACATAACGCTGACGGTAACGGGTTTCCTGATCGGTCAAACCGTGGAACTTCTCAGGCAGTGGGCGCAGCGCCTTGGTCAGCAGCTGATACTCTTCCATATTAACGTACAGGTCGCCCTTACCGGACAGGTGCAGAGTGCCTTTAACGCCAACTATGTCGCCGATATCCAGGCCCTGATAGCGTTCTTTCAGATCAGCCTGTACTTCTTTGCCGGCATAGGCCTGAATGCGACCGGATACGTCCTGCAAAACCAGGAAGGGGCCGCGTTTGGCCATGATCCGACCGGCAATGGCGGTCTTGAAGCCCAGAGACTCGAGCTCTTCTTTGCTCTTATCGGCGAACTGCGCCTGCAGCTCGGCAGCCTTGTGGCTGCGACGGAAAGTGTTAGGGTGACCATTGGCCGGGCAGCCCTGGCGTACATGTTCCAGCTTGGCGCGACGTTCCGCGATCAGCTTGTTCTCATCCAATACTTGTTCAGTCATTTTCCGCTTCTTCTCTGTTACAGCCCGGACTTCAGGCTGGCTTCAATAAATCTGTCCAGATCACCGTCCAACACGGCCTGGGTATTACGGGTTTCCACCCCGGTGCGCAGATCCTTGATGCGGGAATCATCCAGCACGTAGGAGCGGATCTGACTGCCCCAACCTATGTCCGACTTGGCATCTTCCGCCGCCTGCTTCTCGGCGTTTTGCTTTTGCATCTCCAACTCAAACAGCTTGGCTTTCAGCTGTTTCATAGCCGTGTCTTTGTTCTTGTGCTGTGAACGGTCGTTCTGGCACTGCACCACGGTATTGGTCGGAAGGTGGGTAATACGCACCGCAGATTCGGTTCTGTTAACGTGCTGACCACCGGCACCCGAGGCGCGGTACACGTCGATACGCAGATCGGCTGGATTGATGTCGATCTCGATGGAGTCGTCAATCTCAGGGTAAACAAACACAGAACAGAATGAGGTATGGCGACGGCCACCCGAGTCGAAGGGCGACTTACGTACCAGACGATGCACGCCGGTTTCGGTTCTCAGCCAGCCATAGGCATATTCACCGCTGAACTTGATGGTGGCACTCTTGATACCGGCCACATCGCCGTCTGAGACTTCGATAAGTTCAGGGTTGAAGTCATGTTCTTCACCCCAGCGCAGATACATGCGCAGCACCATGTTGGCCCAGTCCTGAGCTTCGGTACCGCCGGAGCCGGACTGAATGTCCAGATAGCAGTCGGATGCGTCCTGTGGACCCGAGAACATACGGCGGAATTCCAGCTCTTCCAGGCGCTTTTCCAGATCGCCCAGTTCACTGTTGGCATCATTGAAGGTTTCTTCATCTTCCTCTTCAATGGCCAGCTCCAGCAGTCCCTCGACATCTTCGAGGCCCGCATCCATATCGTCTATGGTCTTAACCACAACTTCCAGCGCCGAGCGCTCTTTACCCAGGGCCTGAGCACGCTCTGGCTCATTCCATACTTCGGAGCTTTCCAGCTCGCGGCTTACTTCTTCCAGACGCTCTTTCTTGGCGTCATAGTCAAAGATACCCCCTAAGGAGCATTGTGCGGTCGGCAAGCTCCTTGATTTTGTTTTTTACCGGATTGACTTCAAACATGCGATTTCAACTTTCTTTGGTGTTAAGGACGTATGCAAACGAGGGATTTTAACCCAAGCAGCCGCTGAAACCTATGCCACAGCGGGTAGAAGCTTGATTTTTTTTCGCCGGCGCCGCATTCCGCGTCTGTTCCGATAAAGCATCTGACACACTCTAGCCAATTCCGCGGTGAAAAAACTGTGACAAAAAATCAAATATGCCAACTCAATCAGTAAATAAACCGGACGAGCATGCCGATCAGCAGCTTTCAATGACAGGCTATACTTGCAACCATGGAGCAGAAAAATTGCTGTTATCAGGAAGACGAGGGCTTTTGCTGTGAGGAACCGGCCGGTGAGTCAGGCCTCTGTTACTGGCACGACCCGAGAATCGTCAAAAACCATCCCGAAGACAGGGCCAGGCTCGAAGCCTTCGCCCGCGGCGGCGGCATGCTCAGAGGCATCTGCCTCAAGGGGGCTGAACTGGCCGGTATCGATCTGGTAAAACATCACTCCAAAACCGGCTATGACATGAGTTATGCCGAGCTGTATCGGGCCAACCTTCAAGGCGCCCACATGTTCAATCTGACTCTGGATAACGCCAGCCTGATGAAGGCCGACCTGCGTGACGCCAACCTGCACTGCGCCAAGCTCAACAACTGCAATCTGCTGGGAGCCAAATGGAATGGTTCCCGCATCGAGAATATCTACACTGGCAAGCTATTGCGTCAGGAACGCATGGCACTGCAGGCAGAAAGAGTCGGTGAACGTGAAATCGCCCGCGACTACTTTGAACAGGCCGAAGAGATCTACCGGGATCTGCGCAAGGCGGCCGAGCGTGAAGGCCTGTTTGCCATGGCCGGCCTCTACATTCGCCGCGAGCTCACCATGCGGCGCCATCTGCTACCCAAATGGAGCGGCAGAAGGATGTTATCCAAGTTGATCGATCTCTTCTGCGGTTATGGCGAAGACCCGCTCAGGGTGGTGATTTTCTCGCTGGCTTTGGTGTTTGTCTGTGCCTTCATCTACTGTTTTACCGGCGTCAGTTATGATGGCCGGATCCATCAGTTTGCCCCGGGCCGCGCCATCACAGACTATCTGTCGCTGTTCGGCAACTGCCTGTATTACTCGGTGGTAACCTTCACAACCCTGGGATACGGCGACTTCACCCCTGTGGGTTTTTCCCGCGCCGTGGCCGCCATTGAAGCCTTCACCGGCAGTTTCACCATAGCCCTGTTTGTGGTGGTGTTTGTCAAGAAGATGACCCGCTGAGCCAGATCACACTGGCCAAAATCCATTTTTCAGATGAGTGCACAGAGTCGATAGGCTTTGTGAATTCCCCGGCAAAAGCCTGTTCCAGCTCAATGAAGCGAACCCTGCGATCGATATACTGCATGGTTATCAGCTTAATTAGTCCCTACTTCACCCCCATCAAGGTGAGCAAATAACAAGGCTGCCCATGTTTGAGATCTATATCGACGGCCAGGCCGTCAGCGCCTTTGAGGGCGAGACCCTGTTGCAGGCGGCCCATCGGGCCGGCATCGACATTCCTTGTCTGTGTCACCATACAGACCCCGGTCCGGCTACCACAGAAGGCGCCGATGAACACCTGTGCCAACTGACCCGGCTCGACCAGATAATGGCCGATGGTGACAGACCGCTGCTGGCCTGCTCGACTCCGGCAATTGCCGGAATGCAGCTCAAGAATCATACCCAGGCAGTGCACAGCCATCGGCAGCAGACGCTGAAACGGATATTGAAAGATCACTTCGCCGATTGCGAAGCCCCCTGCCAGCAAGCCTGCCCGGCAGGCGTCGATGTGCAGTCTTATCTGTATCACATAGGTCAGGGCAACCATACAGAAGCGGTGCGGATCCTCAAGCAGACCCTGCCTCTGCCTCTGTCTATCGGTCGGGTCTGCCCGGCATTTTGTGAAAGTGCCTGTCGCCGCGCCCTGATCGATGAGCCACTGGCGATACGTCAGCTCAAGCGCCACGCCGCCGATCTGGACTTGGCCGATACCGAGCCCTATCAGCCGCCCAAGGCCGACCCCAGCGGCAAGAAGGTGGCCATAATCGGCGCCGGGCCAGCCGGGCTCAGCGCCGGTTTCTTCCTCGCCAATCAGGGCCATGACGTGGACATCTTTGAGGCCGCTCCCAAGGCCGGTGGCTGGCTAAGATACGGCATTCCCGAGTATCGCCTGCCCAAGGCAATACTCGATAGAGAGATAGCGCTGCTGGAGCGCAGCGGCATCCGCATTCACACCAACACAGCAATAGGCGAGCAGATACTGCTGCCGAAACTGGCCGAAGAGTATCATGCCCTCTGTCTGGCGATGGGCGCGCAAAAGGCCGTGCCACTCGACTATCCCGGCAGCGACCTGCCCGGCTGCTATCTCGGGGTCGACTACCTTAAAGATCTGGCAATGGACCACCAACTTGTCACGGGTAAGAAAGTGGCCGTTGTCGGCGGCGGCAATACCGCTATCGACTGTGCCCGCAGCGCCAGACGCCTCGGCGCCGAGGTGACGCTGATCTACCGGCGCACCAAAGAGGAGATGCCGGCCGAAGCCTTTGAAATTCATGAAGCTGAGCAGGAAGGGATCCACTTCCTGCTACTGACCAATCCTGTGGCCAACCATGCCGGCAGTGACGGCCGTCTTGTTCGAGTCACGCTGGAAAAAATGTCTTTGGGTGAACCAGATGCCTCCGGCCGCCGCCGACCGCAGCCCAGCGGCGAAACCTTCGACTGCGAGTTTGATACCCTGATCGCCGCCGTATCCCAATCACCGGATCTGGCCTTTCTGCAGCAGCCTGAAAACCGTCTGCTGCAAGGCGCTCCGGCGCTCAGCCGCTGGAATACGATCAACGGCTGCGACATCAGCATGAGCACTGGGCTGGAAAAACTGTTTGTTATCGGAGATGTGCGCCGCGGACCCGCCACTGCGGTGGAAGCGGTCGCCGATGGTCGCCGCGCCGCCGAGGCCATAAACGCCCTGTTCAATCAGGGGCTCAGTTGCCCACTGACGCCGGTGGCGTTCAATGCCAGCAAGGCGATAGGTCTCAAGTCCCAACTGGATTTACCCAAAGATCTTTTCCCTTCACAGGTCAAAAATGCCAGGGTCAAGATGCCGGAGTTACCTGTGGCCGAGCGCCTGAGTAACTTTGCCGAAGTAGAGCTGGGACTGACGCCGCAAATGGCCGAAGCCGAGGCCAAACGCTGCCTCGAATGTGGCTGTCAGGCCAATATGGACTGTCGCCTGCGAGACTACGCCAGTGAATACAAGGTCAGCAGCCAGGGCTTGCTAGAGCAGGATGCCGGTGGCGAATCGGCGCTGCAGGCCAGACACTTTGCCCAGGATTTGAGCACACCCTTTATCCGTTTCGACGCCAATCGCTGCATCAGCTGCGGTGCCTGCGTTGACATCTGCCACCGCCGCAGTGGCCACAAGGCCATCAGCTTTGAGGCCAACCAATTCTCGGCGCTGCCGGGAGGCAATAGCGAACGCCGGGCCCCCAGAGCCGGTTTCAGCGTATCCATGGCCGACAGCGATTGCGTTCAGTGCGGCAACTGCCTGCAGGTGTGCCCGACCGGCGCCTTGGTCGATGCCCGCCACAAGACCCAAGGACAAGCCCCCGACACCAAGGTGACCAGCACCATCTGCACCTATTGCGGCGTCGGTTGTCGCATCCGCTTCAAGGTAGACACCACCCAGAATCGTATCCTTGCGGCCGAGGGCGATGTGCGCTCACCTGTGAACCAGGGCATGCTCTGCGTCAAGGGCCGCTTCGGCTTTGACTTTATCAACAGTGAAGAGCGCCTTACCCAGCCGCTGGTTCGCCGTAACGGCAAATTGGAACCCTGTAGCTGGCAAACGGCCATCAGCTATATTGCCGCCCACTGGCAAGAACAATTGGAACAGTTTGGTCCGAGTTCATTCGGCGCACTGGCATCCGCCAAGGCCACCAATGAAGAGAACTTCCTGCTGCAAAAGCTGTTCAGGGCCGTTATTGGCAGCAACAGTGTGGATCACTGCGCCCGTCTGTGCCACGCCTCCACAGTGACCGGGCTCTACGATGCTCTCGGCAGCGGTGCCATGACCAATGATATTCCCGGCATAGAGGATTCAGATCTCATCTTTATCCTGGGCTCGGATACCGACTGCGCCCACCCCATCATTGCCTCGAGGATCAAGTCGGTCGTCAGCCGCGGCAAGGCAAGACTCCTGGTCGCCGATCCCAAGCGGGTCAGCATAGCCGACAGCGCCGAGCTGTTTGTGCGTCATCGCCCCGGCACAGATGTGATGCTGCTCAACGCCATCATGCAGCAGATACTGCTTAACGATTGGCATGACAAGGCCTATATCCGCAGCCGCACCACAGGCTTTGAGGCCTTGCGCGAAGAGCTGTTGCGGCCGGACTACAGCCTGGAGCAGGCCGCCAGGGTGACAGGCGTCAGCAGCAGCGAAATAGCGGCCATGGCCGAAATGCTGGGCACCGCCAAAAAGACCGCCCTCTACTACGCCATGGGGATCACCCAGCACACCACAGGCCATGACAATGTCACCGCCATTGCCAACTTGCAGCTATTGCTGGGTAACCTCGGGCTCGACGGCGCCGGGATCAACCCTTTGCGCGGCCAGAGCAATGTCCAGGGTGCCTGTGACATGGGCGCCCTGCCCAACTATTTCAGTGGCTATCAACGTCTGGATGATGATGCTGCGCGGCTGAAACTGGCGCGGGCCTGGGGCACTGACAAGCTGAGCCCTGAGACAGGCATTCCGGCCTCTCATATGATGCAGGCGATTTTGGATGGCCGGCTGCAGAGCCTGTTTGTGATGGGCGAAAACCCGGTACTGAGCGACCCCGACCAGGCACATGTGCTCAAGGCGCTGAAAAAGCTGCCATTTTTGGTAGTGCAGGATATCTTCCTCACCGAAACTGCCGACATGGCCGATGTGGTATTGCCGGCAGCGGCCTTTGCCGAAAAGCGCGGCCACTTCACCAATACCGAGCGCCGGGTTCAACGACTGGAAGTCGCCTTGCAATCGCCAGGTAGTGCCCGTCCGGACTGGCAGATACTGCAGCTGCTGGCCAATGCCATGGGCGCCGACTGGCACTATAGCGATGAACAGGCAATTTGGCAGGAAGTCACGGCCCTGACCCCCAGTTATGCCGGGATCAGTTGGCACAGAACCACGGATAATCCGGCCGGGTTGCAGTGGCCTTGCCCAGATGAGCAACATCCGGGTACCCGGGTATTGCACCGCAACAGCTTTACCCATGGCAAAGGGCGACTGCAGCCGGTCAATTATCGTTTACCGGCTGAGCTGCCGGACGATGACTATCCCTTGATGCTGTCGACCGGACGCCTGCTGGAGCAGTTCCACACCGGCACTATGACTCGTAAAACCGCCGGGCTGGACGAACTCGGCTCCCCCAGAGTGATGATCTCTGTTGAGGATGCCGAGCGTTTGGGCGTCGGCAAGGGTGACTGGCTCAAACTGGAAAGCCGCCGCGGTGAAATCTTTATTCAGGCCTTTGTCAGCCGCCGGGCTCAGCCTGGGGTGCTGTTCCTGCCATTCCATTTCGTTGAGGCGGCGGCCAATAAGCTGACCATCAATGCGCTGGATCCCGTGGCCCATATTCCTGAGTTCAAGGTGTGTGCCGTCAAGGCAGAGCGCGTCGAGGCGCCTTTGGCTTCCGAAACCTAAACTGAGTTCCATAAAAAACGGCGCCTGATTGGCGCCGTTTTATTTTTCTTTAGTTGCTCATTCCTGCAACTGAGCTCTCAAGCAAGATTAGACTCTGAACTGATTGACCAACTTGCCGAGGTTATCACCACTGTGGGACACAGTCTGACTGACCCTGGCCGCATCTTCGCTGGAATGCAGCAGCTCGGCGACTATCTCCTGAATGGCGTAGATATTCCTGTTAATCTCCTCAGTCACCGAACTCTGCTCTGTGGCGGCGGTGGCGATTTGGGTACTCATATCATTGATGGAGGTGACAGAGCTGGTCACAGCTCCCAGGCTTTCGGAGATAAGCTTGGACGACTCGACACTGCGGTGGCAACTCTGCTGACTCTCTTCCATGGCACTCACCGCCTGACTCACCAGACGATGCAGCTCACTGAGCATCTCGTTGATCTCCAACGTACTGGCCTGGGTACGACTCGCCAGACTGCGCACTTCATCGGCCACCACGGCAAAACCTCGGCCCTGCTCACCGGCGCGAGCCGCTTCAATGGCAGCATTCAATGCCAGCAGGTTGGTCTGCTCGGCGATGCCGCCGATGACAGACAAGACGCTGTTGATCCGCTGTGATTGCTCGCTGAGCGACTGAATATGGTTGGCGGCGCTGTTGATTTCCGCCATCAGGGTGGAGATCTCAGTCAGCGAGGTATCGACGCACTCCTGGGCCTTGGCCACTTCGTCGGTAGCCACATGAGTCGCCTCCGCTACCTGGGTAGTGTTCATCGCCACTTCTTGAGCGGTAGAAGACATCTCGGTAATGGCGGTCACCACCTGATCGGTTTCATTGTTGTGGTTCACCAACTGGGATGCTATCGCCTGGGTCTGGGAATGGATGGAACCGGCGGCATCCTGCACTTCATGGGTGGCCGTGGTGACATCGCGGATGATGTGCTGCAGTTTTTCGACAAAGCGATTGAACGCCAGCCCCAACTGGGCAATCTCATCTTCACCGCGCACCTGCAGGCGCTTGGTCAGGTCCCCTTCCCCCTGAGCGATATCGTTGAGGTTATCCAACATATTGCGGATAGGTATTATCATCCGCTGAGCAGTAAAGAGAATGGCAAACACAGTAACCAGAGTCAGCACCAGCGACATCAACAGCACCCCTATGGTCTTGGCCTGCATCTCCTCGGTGGCGGTTTGTCGATAAGCGGCAACGGCCGCCTCTATGTCATCCACATAAACACCTGTGCCTACCAGCCAGTCTTTCCCGGGGACCCGGATGGCATAGGCTATCTTTTCCACCAGGCCAGTCACTCCGGGCTTGGCATGGAAGTAGTTGATAAAGCCTTTACCAGTTCTGGCGGCATCGATAAGACCGCGCACAATTTGTGTGCCATTGGGGTCTGTCATGCCGCTTTGATCTGTGCCTTCCTGCTCAGGCTTAACCGCATGAAATACACTGATCCCGTTGAAATCATAAATGAAGAAGTATCCGGCACTGCCAAACCTCTGTTGCCGCAACGCCGCGTTGACATCACCTCTGTCTCCCAGACCGAGTTGATAGTTGATGTTTTCCAAAGCCAGCCCTGTCGCATCCTTGAGTTGCTGTTTTCGTTCATCGACCAACTTTTGTTTGAATAAAGCGATCGAATTTTCCAGTGATTGATGTTCGGCACGATAGGAATACCCCATCACCAATATCAAAGTCAGAATTAAAGGTAGTAAAGCCAGCAGCAAGAATTTGCTTCTCAAGCTCAGAGCAGACAAGGACATAACTTCCCCCCAGTAGCTGTCAGACACTCTTTACTGAGTATAGTCCCGCGCCCCAACATGCAATATCAATATGATTACAAATAAAACAATTAACAAACAAATGATTCAAAATGTTACACAAATTACTTTTTTACCTTACGACCAACCGAAAGGTTCCACGATTGGCGGGGAATGGTTGCTGGGAAACATCATAAGCGGTACGGCATCTTGTGCTGGACGGTCGAGATAAAGAAACAGCGCCAAATGGCGCTGTTTCTGTCTTCTTCATATTGAATGATTAAACCCGGAACTGATTGACCAGTTGCCCCAGATTATCACCACTGTGAGACACGGTTTGACTGACTCTGGCCGCTTCTTCGCTGGAGTGCAACAGCTCGGCGACTATCTCCTGAATGGCGTAGATATTACGGTTGATCTCTTCGGTCACCGAACTCTGCTCTGTGGCGGCGGTGGCGATTTGGGTACTCATATCATTGATGGAGGTGACAGAGCTGGTGACGGCTCCCAGACTCTCGGAAATCAGCCTGGAAGATTCGACACTGCGATGGCAGCTTTGCTGGCTCTCTTCCATGGCACTCACCGCCTGGCTCACCAGACGATGCAGCTCGCTGAGCATCTCGTTGATCTCCAAAGTGCTGGCCTGAGTGCGGCTCGCCAGGCTGCGCACTTCATCGGCCACCACGGCAAAACCTCGGCCCTGCTCACCGGCACGAGCCGCCTCAATGGCCGCATTGAGTGCCAACAGGTTGGTCTGCTCGGCAATGCCGCCGATGACAGACAGCACGCTGTTAATCTTCTGCGACTGTTCGTTGAGCGACTGAATATGGTCGGCGGCGCTATTGATTTCCGCCATCAGAGTGGAGATCTCGGTCAACGAAGTATCGACGCACTCCTGAGCCTTGGCCACTTCATCGCTCGCCACATGGGTCGCCTCCGCCACCTGGGTGGTGTTCATCGCCACTTCCTGGGCAGTGGAAGACATCTCTGTGATCGCAGTCACCACCTGATCGGTTTCATTGTTGTGGTTGGCCAACTGCGCCGCTATCGCCTGAGTCTGGGCATGAATAGAACCAGAGGCATCCTGCACCTCGTGGGTAGCGGTAGTCACGTCACGGATGATGTGTTGCAACTTGTCGACAAAGCGGTTGAATGCCTGCCCCAGCTGGGCAATCTCATCTTCACCGTGCACCTGCAAACGCTTGGTTAAATCCCCTTCCCCCTGAGCGATATCGTTGAGGTTATCCAGCATGTTGCGGATAGGAGTCACAGTGCGCTGAGCAGCAAACAATATGAGCGTTGCGGTGATCAGAGTGATGACTATGACTATCATCAACGTCAGCCACAGCTTACCTTCCATGTCTTCCAATGCGGTCTGTCGATATTCGGCCACTGAGGCTTCGATATCATCCACATAGGCGCCGGTGCCTATGATCCAGTCGGTGCCTGGAACCATGGCGGCATAACCTATCTTTTCCACCAGCTCGTTGGTGCCGGGCTTTTGGTAGTAATAGGTGAGAATACCGTCACCACTGCGGGCTGCATTCAGCAAGCCTACTATGATCTTGGTTCCCTTGGGATCTGTCATCCCTATCTGATCTGTACCTTCAAGCTTGGGCAACAGGGCATGAAACAGGTTTTTACCTTTGCCATCATAGACAAAGAAATAACCTGCGCTGCCAAAGCGAACATCCCGCAAGGCCGCCTTATAGTCTCCGCCCTGACTGCGCTGAAAGCTGACAATCTCTTTGGCGACTTCGGTCACATGCACCAACTCCTGACGACGCTCGTTGAGCAGCTTTTCTCTGAAATTGGTAATTTCGCTTTCAAGCGCATCCGACTCTACTGTCCAGGACGCCAGCATCAAGACAATGGAAACAGTCAACAATGGCAACAGGGCAAGCAGCAGTAACTTATTTCGTAAACTCAGACTGGACACTTAGGTTTCCCCCGGGAATGGAATATCTGCAAATTATAGTAACTTTGTTCACTTTAAGTTCGTATAAAAAATGCCTGAGATCAAAGTTTAACCATTTGTTTTACATGAAGAGAGTGGAAATAGCACCCATTGCTGCAAATCCGAGCACCAAAAACACCAGGGGCAAACGCCACAGCTTGAGCAACATAAAGCCCGCCAGCACCATGGCCATATCAACCGGGCGGGTCACAGCACTGGTAAATACCGGTTGATAGAGGGCACTCGCCAACAAACCAACGACAGTGGCATTAATCCCCATCACCATGGCAGCCATTTTCGGGCGTTCGGCGATTCCCTGCCAGCCTCGGATCACCGCCAGCAGCAACAGAAAACCGGGCAGAAAGATGCCCAGCGTTGCCACCGAGGCGCCAACTAGGGCATCTTGCGGCCACAGTTCGGCGCCCAGATAGGCGGCCAGACTGAACATGGGGCCGGGAACGGCTTGCGCCAGGGCGTAGCCGGTGAGGAATCTGTCATGATCTATGCTGTTTGCCAGTTGGCTCTCCAGCAAGGGCAGCACCACATGGCCGCCGCCGAATACCATGGCGCCGGTCTGATAAAACTGTTTGAAGAGTTCAGCCAGAGGGTGAGCAAGCAAGGGGCCGGTGAGCAGCAGTAAAAATAGAAATATCAGTAAAGCACTCCAGTTGAGCTGCATACTTCCAGACTTGGCCGGTGCTGGTGCCTCACGATTGAGCCCATAAAGACCGACAATGGCACCGGCAAGCAACAGCAGCAATTGGGTCAAATTCCCCGGCCACAAAAGCAGAATCACAGTACTCAGCAAGGCCAACATCCGGGTGATATGGCTGCGGCAAAACTGTTTGAACATACCCCAGGCAGCATCGGCGACCACCACCACAGCCAATAACTTGAGTCCGGCGATAACCCCCTGAAATAAATCACTGGAGAGGTATTGATAGCTGCTGACCGCCAGCAGAAACATCAGTAGAAACGAAGGCAAGGTAAAGCCGATAAAGGCCAGCATTGCCCCGGGCAAGGCGCCGCGGCGGTAACCTATGGCAAAGCCGACCTGGCTGGATCCCGGGCCGGGCAGAAACTGACTCAACGCCACCAAAGAGGCGTAATCTTTGTCATCAAGCCAGCCCAAGTCTTCGACAAAAGTCTTGCGAAAGTAACCTATGTGCGCCGCCGGGCCGCCAAAACTCACCAACCCCAAGGAAAAAAAACGTACAAAAATCTGCCACATCTGTGTTCACTCTACCCTTGTTCAGTTCGGCTCCATTGTATGACATAAGTGTGACACTTATCTTATTATCAACAGCTTTTAGTCTGTGGGAGCACAATAAGAAAAACCTATGAACAGACGACTGAAAGTCCATCTTCGCCTGTCAAACAGCCGCTATTGAGGCAAGAACAGCCGCCAAAGTCCGTCGCTTCCCAAGAGTGAATTCCGAGACGGAAAAGAGAGTCAAGTTGACGGGAAATCATCTCACTACAACCCAGATCTGCACCCACTAACCGGCAAGTGTAATCGCTCGAAATCAGCCACGGTTTCCAGGCTGCTTTCTCTATGCCAGGTTCCACCCTCTCAATGAAACATAATTCAAACATTTAATATTTATTCAAAATGATTACTAGCCAATGCAGTTAAAAAAGCCTCAACCATAGTTTAGCCATAAACACAAACCCACTAAAAATAACATAAAGAAACCATAACCCACCATATAGCAAAGCAGTACCACTTTTGACACCTGTCAATTTTAATGCATAGATATTCACACAAGCATCAAATACAATCACCGCAAAAGAACCAAAAACATAATACTTATGTAGCATTTTGTAACTTGGTTAAATTTTTACAGACTTTTAACAAGTGTTTGTTTAGATTCACTGAGAGTTCGCAGGAAGTAAGAAGTAAGCTATGAAGCTATGGTGGTACGCGATATTGATGCTTGGCCTTCAGTTGCCCCTGACTGCGGCAGCTGAAGAAAATGCGACGGAAACTGTCCCTGTGGATGAGTTCAGACTTGCCCTCGCCCTGGGATATGGCCGCCTGGATAATCCCAGAGTGCATGCCAAGCCGATAGAAACCTTCCTGCTGCCATCCTGGAGCTATTACTCAGAACGCTTCTATCTGGAAAACTTTACTCTGGGCTACAGCCTCTATGAGTCGGACAACTGGTTATTCGATCTGCAAACCAAGCTCAATGAAGATGGATTCTTTTTCGAGTTTGATGGCCTCAACAAATTGTTTTTGAGCGACATCATAGGCTTCTCCCCCTACAAGGGGCAGGTCATACGCCCCAACGGTAACAGCGAACCTATCCTTGACGAAATCCAGCGTCACATCTCCTATCTGGGCGGAGTTTCCGTCACTTGGGTCACGCCTTACACGGATATCAATCTGGGCTTGTTTCAGGACATTTCCGGGGTACATGACGGCAATGAGCTGCAGCTCAGATTGAAAAAGAGCCTGCTCTACTCCTGGGGAGCCCTTGGGCTTGAGCTAGGCGCGATTCGCAAGAATGAATCCCTGGTGCGTTACTACTATCAGCTTACGCCGGAAGAAAGCGGACCGCTGAGACTGAGTTACACACCCTCGGCCAGTATCAATTATCACGCCCGCCTGCTGGTTAATCTGCCACTATGGCAGGATATCAACCTGGTGATGGTAACCGAATACACCTGGCTTGACTCGGGGATCACCAACAGTCCCATGATAGACAAGGATGGCTATCTCTCAGGTTTCATCGGTTTGAGTTATCGGTTTTGAGGGCTCTATGAATCGATGGCTACTGTGGTTACTCATGCTGATAAGTCCCTGGGCAAGCGCCTTGGGAGAAGAGCTTTGGCTGGCACCGGATACCTGCGCCATGACCAATCAGGAATCGGAATGCAAGCTGCAACTGCAACTCGAGTTTCACAGCCAACAGCCTCGCTCTCTGTGCCTTTGGCTGGCCAACAGCGCAGCGCCTTTAACCTGTTTTCATCAACGCCGTGACTTCAGTTACAAGCTGCAACTAAGCCTGGTCAGGGATACGCTTATTGAGCTCAGGGATCAGCAAAACCGCACAGTTGCCAGCCGCTTGCTCAGAGTGGCTATCTACGAGCCCGTCAGTCGCAGACGGCGGGGCCTGAGTTGGGATCTGCTATGAAAGAAAAAATACTCCTGATTGAGGATGATCTGCCGCTGGCGGGACTTATTTGCACTTATCTGGCCAATGAAGGCTTCGAGCTGGTTCATCTGGACAATGCCGAAGCCGCGCTTGCCCGTCAGGACAGTGACAGTTTCAGCCTGATCCTCTGCGATGTGATGCTGCCCGGTGAAGATGGCTTTGGTATCTATCCCCGTTTGGCGGCCTGTTATCCCTGCCCGCTTATCTTCCTCACCGCCCGCGACAGTGAAGGCGATCAGATCCTGGGGTTGGAGCTGGGCGCCTGTGATTACCTGCTCAAGCCCGTGGTTCCCCCCTTGCTGCTGGCACGAATACGTACTCAACTTCGTAACAGGCAACAGCTGCCCGGACGCAAAACCTTGTGTCTGCACGATCTGCAGCTTGATCCCAATCAGCAGCAGGTGTTTCTGGCGGGCTCGGCATTGGCCTTTACCACCAAGGAGTTTGAACTCCTGTGGGTGTTTGTGATCAACGCCGGGCGGGTATTGTCACGGGAGTATCTGTTCGAGCAGTTTATCGGCCGCGCCTATGACGGCCTGGACAGAGCCATAGATCTCAAGGTCAGCAGGCTGCGCAAACGCCTGGATGAGCTGGAGATAAACGGCCTGCAGATCACTACAGTGCACGGCAAGGGCTATCTGTTCAACTACCAGCCCAATCAAGCCATGATCAGGATTCAGGCATGAAGTTTCAGTTTTACCGACTGTTTGGGTTTCTGCTGCTGTCCTGCTCCCTGCTGCTGTGGAGCTTTGGCCAACTGACAGATCAATATCGCAGCGAAGAGGCCAGCTATTTGATCTCGGTGGACGACTTATTGCAAACCCGGGGACAGGGCGCGCATCTCTCAACTCTTGCCGCCGGCAGTCTGGCACTGCCCACTAGCCTGAGACAGCTACTCAATGAGGGGCAGACCTTGGCGCTGCGTCACTCCAGCGGCGAGCTCTATTACTACAAGCAAGGCTCAGGCAGTGAGCTACTCAGATTTGGCCCGGTAACAGAGAAGCAAGACAGGGAGGATGTCACCAGTTTGATCTTGCTCGGTTTCTATTCCAGCCTGGCCCTGGTCGCCATCTTGCTTATCTGGCCTGTGTTTCGCGATCTCCATACCCTGCAACAGAGCGCCATTCGCTTTGGCCGTCAGCCTTCGCTGCAACCGCTAACCATACGTAAAAGCTCGGCTATCTTTCCGCTGGCTCAGGCGCTTTATAGCATGAGCCACCAGATAGTGAGTTTTGTCCAGATGCATAAAGAGTTATCCCATACCATCTCCCACGAAGTACGCACTCCGCTCGCGCGAATGCGCTTTGCCCTTGAGCTGAGCAAGCAGCAGATGGAGCCTCAATACGCAGCGCGCCTGGCCCAGGACATAGATGAGATAGAACAGTTGGCGGCCAACTATCTCTCTTTTGCCCGCCTGGAACATAAACAGGGAGAACTATGCCATTCGCCTCAATCCATCGCCGACTTTATTCAGGCGCTTGAGCAGAAATACAGCCTCTATAGCCGTGACTTCCAGATAGGATTTCACTCTGTGCCGGGCCAGGCACAATTCGATAAGACGGCAATGAATGTGGCCTGCCAGAACCTGATCCAAAATGCCATGCGTTTCGCCGAAAAAGAGATACAGGTGAGTTTCGAGCAAAGCAAAAGCCATAACTGCCTCAGAGTCGAGGATGATGGCCCGGGCTTTGAAGATAAAGGCAAAAAACTACTGGCGGCCTTTGCCAGAGATGCCAAACAGAGTGATGGCAGCGGCTTTGGCCTGGGGCTTTATATAGTGCGCAAGATTGCCATCTGGCACGGCGGCCGGCTGGAGCTGAGCCACTCGCAATCGCTGGGCGGCGCCGCCATCAGCCTGTGTTGGCCAAGAGCATAGAAGCCACTGTCTTAGCCGCGACTCAGCAGCACCAATACCTCATAGTGATCCGTGTGCGGAAACATATCGAACAGCTGCACCTTGCGCACACGATAACCACTGATAGCCGCCAGATCTTTGGCCAAAGATTCAGGGTTACAGCTGGAATAAAGCAGATGCGGCGGCGCAAAGGTCGAAATGGCCTGGCAAAGCTCGGTGCCTATGCCACGTCTCGGCGGATTGACTATCATAAGATCCGGCACTTGTCCCGAGGACTGCGCCGCGGCAAAACTGCCCGAATCCAGCGCCTTGAAGTTCACCCGCTCAAGCCCCAGCTTTTCGGCGGATAACTTGGCGCAGGCGATGGCTTCAGCCTCGATTTCGATCCCTGTAAGCTCTGTGTCTTTATTGGCACAGTGCAGCCCAAAACCGCCGACACCACAGAAGAGATCCCAAATAGACTCAGGCTTCAGCTCACTGACCCAGTCTTTGGCACTCTGATAAAGGGCCGCCGCCACTTGTGGGTTGGTTTGAAAGAAGCTCTTGGGGCGGATATAGAGAGGCACGCCATTGAAGGACTCCTCCAGACGCTGCGCCTCGGTGAGAAAAATCTCCTGCTCACCTTCGAGCCTGGCCATATGAACCGGCTGCAGATTCACAGATACCAGCTTGATGGCAGGAAACTCGGCCAGCAGCTTTGGCAGTTCACGCTCAATCCGTTCGATGGATTGCCTGGAGCGCAACACAAACCTGAGCATAAAGTCGCCGCTGATTTCGGCGCGGGTCAACAACACAAACTTGAGTTCGCCCTTGGCCTTATCGACCCGATAGGGTGGGATCCCGGCCTGACGTACAAACAGCTCAAGCCGATGCAGGAGGGCCTGCATATCGGCAGGATAGAGAGGACAATCGCACAGGCTCACGGCCTCACCACTCGGGGAAACTATCCCCAGAATGGGTTGATGGGCGGCCCCGAGTGCCACCATCTTGGCCTTGTTGCGAAAACCCTGGGACGGCCCGCTGACAGGGGCCAAGAGTTCAAAGGGGGTAAAGGGGCTGAGCAACTGCGCCAACTGCTCACTCTTGGCGGCCAGTTGTTGCGCCATTGGCGTTTCTATGTGAGTACAGGAGCGGCACTTGCCCTGCGCAAAAAAATCACATTTCACTCTGATATATCCCAAGTTTCCAATTTAGCCCGGCGGCAAAAGCGGCACACTTTAGCCTGTTTCACCCTAAAAATCATCCCAGCATCAGCTTGTCGACATCCGCTTTGGGACTGCGTTTGCCAAGCACCTTGCTTATCTCTGCCGTCACCGCCTTGGCAGTGGCACGAAAGGTGGTTAACTTGCCGCCGTAGAGCGTCAGCAACCTGGGATGGGAATAGCGCTGGTACAACTGTACCTCCCGCGGCCGCCCAAAAGCATCGCCATCGCCCTTGGGCAGCACCCGCATGCCACTGAAATGCGCCAATACCTTGGCTTCAAGCGCCTCTGTAGTGACAGCACCCGTAAAACTGCCAGAGCCTCCAAAATAGTGCCGATAGATCCCCAGCAGATAAGCTATCTCCTCTCGGGTGATCTGCGGAACCGGTCCCTGGCAGAGGGTTTCCGTGGTGCCTATCAGCGTCTTGCCGTACCAAGGCATCACGAATACCACCCGCTCATCGAAGCAGGACTCCAGATAGAGCACTCCGGGCGGCGCAGGAATATCCAGAAGCAAATGACTCCCCTGCACCCAGTCTATTGCCGTCTGGGCTATGGGCGGTGTCACCCGCGCCAGCAGTTCGTTGACAAAGGCGCCGGCGGCGTTGACCAGAAAGCGGCAGTGCAGCATTTTGTCGCCATCCGCATCCCGGTAACTCAGCTTACATCCCTGAGGCTCATGCTCTATCGTCAAACACTCGGCGCCCTCGCGGATATCGGCACCGAGCAGCCTGGCGCTGTCGGCCACCGCCTTGGTCAGCAAGGCATCATCCGTCTGGGCATCCCAGTATTGGAACATATGGGTCATTCCTGCCAGCTTGAGCCCGGGAAAGCTCCCCCAATCCCTGGCCGGCAGACTACGAAAACGGCCCAGGCGGTCAAACTCGCTCAGCAAGCCGTAGAGGCTGAGGCCGGCCCTGAGGGTCAAGGCGCCGCGGCGGCTGTCACGATAAACCGGGATAAAGAAAGGGACGGCCTTGACCAGGGTTGGCGCCAGACGCAATAACTCGCGCCGGGCCCGCAGCGATTCGCGCACCAGATCCAGTTGCCCGGATTCGAGATAACGTAAGCCGCCATGGATCAGTTTGCTGGACTGGGAGGAGGTGCCTGCCGCCAGAGTGGACTTTTCCAATAGCACCACGGAATAACCGGCTGCCGCCGCGCACTGTGCCACCGCCACCCCGGATATGCCGCCACCTATGATTGCCAGATCGACCTGTTCCATCAGCCTCTTTCCGTTAACGTTCCAATTGCAGCCACAGTGTGTCACACAAGCTTTTCAGTTGTTGCAGCTCCGCCTGCGGCATGGCGCTGCGACACAGCATCTGCTCGGGCACATCGGCGGCGCGCGCTTGCAAAGCCAGCCCGGCATCAGTGAGCGTCAATACCCGCACCCGCTCGTCCTGTTCACTGCGGCCTCTTAACAGCAAGCCTTTAGTTTCCAGGCGTTTGAGCAAGGGGGTCAAGGTGCCTGAGTCCAGATGCAAACGCTCACCCAGCGCCTTGACACTGATGCCCTTGTGTTGCCAAAGCACCAGCATGGCCAGATATTGCGGGTAGGTAAGATCCAGGGCATCCAGCACAGGCCGGTAGGCCCGCACCATAGCATTGGCGGCGCTGTATAGCGAAAAGCAAACCTGGTTTTCCAGGCACAGGGGCTCGTTTGACATATGCAAACCCTAAACACAATTTAATTGCGCACAATATACTTGCTTTTGTAACAAATATCGATCTATCATTGCCAGCAATTAGATTGTGCGCAACTTAAATTAAGGAAACTACTATGCTCTATCACACTCAAGCCACAGCCAAAGCCGGCCGCAACGGCGAAGTAGCCACTCATGACGGTGCCCTGTCATTGACCCTAAGCTATCCCAAGGAGATGGGCGGGACAGGAGCCGGGGCCAATCCGGAACAGTTGTTTGCCGCCGGTTACGCCGCCTGTTTCTCCAACGCCATTTTACATGTGGCGCGCCTGGGTAAAATCAAGCTTGCCAGCGCGCCTGTCACCGCCGATGTCGGCTTGGTCAGTCAAGATGGTGGGTTTGCGCTGCAGGTATCTCTGGCTGTCACTCTGCCGCTCGCGCAGGCCGAGGCCGAAGCCTTGGTACTCAAGGCCCACAGTGTTTGCCCCTACTCCAATGCTACCCGCAACAACCTTGATGTGGGGCTCACTGTGAATGATATTAAGATCAACTGAAGCTCTGATATTATTTAGAGCTAAGGAAGGTGCGAACAAGTCCCATGTGTGCTCTGCGTCGGCTTACAGGCCTG
>NZ_JAPEHY010000043.1:0-33730 GCF_028823715.1 Shewanella sp. K8 | reverse complement strand
GCCTTGCATCCAGGCCTGTAAGCCGACGCAGAGCACACATGGGACTTGTTTGCACTTTCCCTAAGCCAAAAGTGGATTACACTTTAAATCAGACATAGCGTACTGTATTGAAAAGTACTTGATGCCGAATTGTGCTGCCGCAGCGATTGCGGTAACCATGCTGATTTCATCTGAACTGAGGTTCAGGAGCATAGGTTCAGGAAGTTGGCCGAGGCAAATAGTGCTGAGTACCGGGCAGGGCATAGAGCGCCTGCAGGTTTTGTCCAAGTAATAACGCGGGCAAAGTGACTGAGGGATTAGTGACTATGATCGATGATTTTCTGTTTTCGTCTGAAACATCGCCGGAAGAGCTCCATCAACGCGACAATAAGTGGCGTATTCTGGCGGTGGATGATGATGTCAAATTCCAGAACTCGCTGAGTTTTGCCATCAATAAAATGACCCTGATGGGGCAGCCTCTCGAACTCATACAAGCCTACAGCATGGCCGAGGCGTCCAGTTTGCTTGGTAAAGACGCCGACTTTGCCGTAGTCCTGGTCGATGTGGTAATGGAAACCGAAGATGCCGGTCTCAGGTTAGTCAAGGCGGTGCGGGATCTGCTGGGGATATCCGATACCCGCTTTGTGCTTTTAACCGGCCAGCCGGGAATGGCACCGGCCGAGTCTGTGATGCAAGACTATGATTTGTCTGATTATGTGCTTAAGTCCGATCTCGCCAGCCGCGGCATTCGCAACATACTTACGGGTGCTGTGCGTAATTATCACCAGCTCAAGACCATTTCCTCTGCCCGCCGTGGTTTGCAACTCATTGTCGAGTCCAGCAACCGTTTGCTTGGGCTGCGAACGCTGGCACAGATAGCCTCGGTTACCTTAAGTGAAATCGCCAATCTTATTGATGTGCCGGATGAGGGGCTGGTTTGTGTCAATCGGGGGCGTCATAGCGCAGATGGCTCGGGGCAGGAGATCTTTGAGCCCATGACTATAGCCTGCAGTGGTCGTTTCCGGCAGTATGCCAATCGTGCCCTCAGGGAGTTGCCGGATCCCACTATTCAGTCCATGGTGGAACAGGCGCTCAGGGAAAAACGTTTTGTCAGTACCGATGAGAGCCAGGTGCTGTTTTTCCCGAAATCGGCAGCATTGGCCGAATTTGCCATCTATGTGGCCACAGATCGCACCTTGGACGACACCGAAATGGAGCTGCTAAAGGTGTTTGCCGCCAATGTTTCCAAGGGCTTTGGCAACGTTGCCCTGATAAGCCGGCTCGACAAGATTGCCTACCAGGATGAACTGCTCGGCATCCCCAATCGCAGTGCCTTGCTGCGGGAACTCTCCAGGTTGCAGGCCATGTCCAGCGCAAGTGCGCACAATCTGCTGTTATTGGATTTGGATCATTTCTCCGGCCTCAATAATCTGTTTGGCTCAGTGTTTGGCAATCAGGTGCTGCAGGCGGTAGCCCAAAGGTTACAGGAGGTTTTTCCGCAGCCGACTGTTATTGGACGACTGCATTCAGATCTGTTCGCCGTCATTGGCCATAAGGAGCAGGTCAATATCGACAGGGCGCAGCGGGTGTTCAGTGCGCCGTTTGAAATCGATAACAGCCGTCATGTTCTCACCGCCTGTATGACAGAAGTCTCTCTGGCCATCAGTGGCCAGGATCCCGCCGAACTGCTGCGCACCGCAGGTACCGGGCTCAGAAATGCCAAATCCCGAGGGCCTGGCAGCATACAGGCGTTTGATCCCGAATTTGAGCATCAGGCGGCACACAGATTCAAGTTGATGCAACGGCTGCATACCGCCATTCAACGCCAGGAGTTTGTACTGCACTTCCAGCCACAGATAGATCTCAAGAGTGGTGAGGTTGTCGGCGTGGAGGCCTTGCTGCGCTGGCAGACCGAAGACGGCATGGTACCTCCGGGCACCTTTATCCCGTTGGCTGAGCAGTCGTCTTACATTCACGGCATAGGCGACATAGTGGTTGCGTTATCCTGTCAGGCGGTACATGCGCTGGATCAGGCCGGTTTTACCGATATTTTGGTCAGTCTTAATTATTCGGCTCGCCAACTGGATAAACCGGATGTACTCGACAGGCTCAAACAACAATGCCGTCTTGCAGGTGTTGAGCCTAGCCGTCTGTGTTTGGAAGTCACCGAAACCGCCATGATGCAATCGTTCCAGCAAGTTGCGAAAATTCTCCAGCGTCACCGTGCCTGGGGCGGCACAGTTGCGATAGACGATTTCGGTACCGGGCTTTCGTCACTCGAATACCTGCTGCAGTTGCCGGCCGATCACTTGAAGATAGATATGACCTTTGTCGCCAGGCTGGATGAAGATGAGCGCAGCCGTTTTCTGGCGTCGATGATCATTGAGTTGGGACGCCGATTGAATATTTCTGTGGTTGCCGAGGGGGTTGAGACTCGCAGCCAGGCCAACTGGCTCAGGGATAATGGCTGCCATATCGCTCAAGGGTGGCTGTATGGTAAGGCCATGCCACTGGATGAGCTGTTGTTGTGGCTCAGTAAACGCTGAATGGGACCCCACTTATGTCGATAGAGTTGCCCGAACAGGCCGTGATGACACCACTGATTTCAGGGGAAGCCTCATCCAAGAGTCGGAAACGCAATAAGTGGTTGACCTGGGTCAGTTATCTCTTGCCTTGGTGGCTGCTGGTACCGCTGGGAAGCTGGCTTATGTATCACTATGCATCCCAATGGCAGATAGATCAGGTGCGTTATGCCCAGCGGGAGCTGGTAGACAGAGACGCTCTGGTACTCGATGCGCAGTTGACCAAGGTACATCAGGATGTCAGCCTGCTATCGCAGATGACGGCATCGGTATTGGCCGACCCAAAGCTTGACGAGAGTGAACAGCTGAGCTTGTTACAACGCCTGTTTGTTGATTTCAGCAAGGCCTATCCCAGCTATATGCAAGTTCGCTGGATAGGCATCTCAGGAGTTGAGCGGGTCAGGGTTGATCATACAGATAATCAAAGGCGGGTCGTTGCCAACGACGCATTGCAGGATAAATCATCACGCTATTACGTAATTGAAGCCAACCGACTGGCTCCGGGGGCGGTTTATTACTCTCCTTTTGATCTCAATATCGAAGGCGGTGAGATAGAGAAACCCTATCGTCCCACCTTACGCGCCGCCACCAAAGTGATGGATACCAATGCCAGCGAGCTTGGACTGGCATTGGTAAATCTGGATGGCAGTGGTTTACTCGAGCGTTTACGCCAGTCCGGCAAGACCATGCTGCTGAATGCCGAAGGCTATTGGCTGCTTTCAACTTATGGCCACAGGGAATGGGGCTTTATGTTCGGCGATCCCGAGCAGCGTCTGGCGGTCGTCCACCCCAAGGTCTGGCAGCGCATTCAGCAGACCAGCCAGGGGCAGTTTATCGATGAAACCGGTATGTGGACCTTCTCTCGGGTGGGCCCGAGCTTAAACAATAGCAGCCAAGTGCCCATGCTTTACACCTTGTCCCATGATGAGCAGCCTTTGCTCATTCAAGCCAGGCTCAGGCAGCTCTATACAGGTGTCGGTGCCGTGGTGCTTCTGTGCATGACTTTACTGGGGGCATTTTTGGCGCGATCCAATCTGCGTCTGGGGGATAAGGCTCATGAGTTGCAACAGAGCAACGCGGCATTGGCACTGACATTGGCTCAACTGAGGGCATCACAGCAGGAACTGGTTCGCACCGAGAAACTATCGTCTCTGGGCTTGATGGTGGCCGGAGTGGCTCATGAACTCAATACGCCTATTGGTGCCGCCATGTTGTGTGTCACTGCGCTGAATGAAAGGGTGGACGAACTCAAGCGTGGGTATCACAGTGGCAATATTAAACGCTCGCAGTTGGAGGAGTTTATTGAATACCAAGCGGAAGGTTTAACCCTGGCCGAGCGCAATCTCAAACGTTCAGCCCTGCTTATTCAACAGTTCCGTCAGGTAGCATCTGACAGGGCCAATGCCGACAGGCAAGCCTTCTGGCTCCACGAGTTGATAGCGGATATCCTGGCACTGAATCACGGCCAGTGGAAACACAGCCATCATAAGTTGACCACGGATATTCCCAGCGATATTCATATGCACAGTTATCCCGGCCCCCTGGGGCAGGTGATCCAGAACCTGGTACACAATGCGCTGATCCATGCCTTTGAAGAACCCGACCGGGGCGAAGTGCATATCTGTGCCCGCAAGCTGCAAAACAAGGTGGAGATCTGCGTGATGGATAACGGCATAGGGATTAAGGAGCAGGATAGTCAAAGGGTGTTTGACCCTTTTTATACCACCAAGCGAGGTAGCGGTGGTACCGGGCTCGGCCTGCATATAGTGCACCATCTGACCACTGAAGTGTTGGGAGGAAGTGTGCGGGTATCTTCGGGAGTCAATGGCATAGGAACGTCGATGATATTGCTGTTGCCGCTGGAGCAAACGGCGGTCAAGCCCGCAGCTAAAGAAGCCGATATGGCACCGGCCTGAAGCCTGCCTTGAGCAAAGCTAAAAGTCCTTGCCTGAAATAAAAGCCTATAAAGCTTAACCTCAGCCCCTTGTTATTCTGCGTATTTTTACAATAACCCGATGGTATCTGTCATGTATGAGTGAACTTTTCCCTGGTTGACGGCAAACAACCTTGAGATAGATGCGTTCCATGCATAAAGTATTAACCCTAACTATTTAGAACGAAAAACAGGATGTTATCAATTGGCTACCAATACTAGCAGTACCAGTATCCGAATCGCTAATTCTGCCGATGCCCAGGCTATCAGTGATCTGATTATTCCCCAAACCCGCAAGTTTGTATTGCCCTCCTGTGGTGTTCAGGTTCATGCAATGCTGCTTGATTCCATGTCGCCTGCCAGTGTCAGCGGCTATTTAAACGGAGATTACCATTATCATCTGGCTGTCAATGATTCAGGTGAGCTCCTGGGGGTAGTCGGCATGAGGGAAAATCGCCATCTGTATCATCTGTTTGTTCGCGAAGATGCTGCAGGTCAGGGGCTGGCACGGCGACTTTGGGATGTGGCCAGAAAGGCATGCCTGGACAAGGGCAATGAAGGCAAATTTACGGTTAATTCAGCCGTCACTGCCGAGAATGTTTACCTGAAATTCGGTTTTAAACGTATAGATGGCGTTCGTGAGCGAGAGGGAATGGTGGATATACCCATGAGCCTGACGTTATAGCAGCCAAAGAGTCGTTAAGGCCTTTTGGGTGGCTTAAAATATGAAAAAGCGCCCTTTTGGGCGCTTTGTACTTTGATACTCAAGTTTACGCAAAATGAGATAAGGCTCAGTCCGCGAGGGAGTCACCTGTCTTGGCTACTTGGGGCTTGCTGCTTGGCAGCAGCAGGTTCATCACTATGGCCACAATACCGCAAAGGCTGATACCGGTCAGGCTGAATGAACCTATACCGAAAGCCATGCCGCCGATACCGAATACCAATGTTACCCCAACGATGGAGAGGTTGCGGGGCTCGCTGAGATCCACCTGATGCTTGATCAATGAGTTGAGGCCCACAGCGGCAATAGAGCCGAACAGCAAACACATGATACCGCCCATCACAGGTACTGGAATCGTCTGCATCAGGGCGCCCAGTTTACCAACAAAGGCCAGCAAAATGGCGGTAATGGCAGTCCAGGTCATAATTCTGGGGTCGAAGTTGCGGGTCAGGGTCACAGCGCCCGTCACTTCAGAATAAGTGGTGTTTGGCGGGCCGCCAAAAGCGGTGGCCGCTATGGTGGCGACCCCGTCACCGGCAAGAGTGCGATGCAAACCGGGCTTTTTCAAATAATCTTTACCGGTAACATTGGAGATAGCCAAAATGTCTCCTATGTGTTCCACGGCAGGAGCTATGGCAACCGGGATCATAAAGGCAATGGCATGCCAGTTGAACTCGGGGGCAACGAAGTTGGGCATGGCCAGCCACGCGGCCTCATGTACCACATTGAAATCCACTATGCCGTAATACAGACTCAGGCCGTAACCTACTATGATACCGGCCAGGATCGGCATCAACCTCAACAGTCCCTTGGCAAAGATGGCCACTGCTATGGTGGTCAGTAGTGATGCCAGAGAAACAATAAGGGCGGTATCCTGAGCAACCAGTACCTGACTGCCGTCACCACTCTTGCCGAGCGCCATATTCACGGCAACCGGTGCCAGACCTAAACCTATGATGATGATCACAGGTCCCACTACCACAGGGGGCAAGAGTCTCATGATTACGCCGCTGCCACGCAGTTTAACCACCGAGGCCAGTACCAGATAGACGCATCCTGCAGCCATCAGGCCCCCCATGGTCGCGGGGACGCCCCAGGTTTGCACGCCGTACATGACAGGTGGAATAAAAGCAAAGGAGGAAGCAAGGAAAACAGGGATTTGACGTTTGGTGATCAACTGGAACAGCAGGGTGCCGAATCCGGCGGTGAACAGGGCTACGCTGGTATCTAGGCCGGTGAGCAGCGGCATTAGCACCAGGGCTCCGAAAGCGACAAATAACATCTGTGCGCCTTGCAGAGGACGAGCAAGGTATTTCATTTTTTTATCCGTATTTAGGTTAAACCGGCCAATATTACCAGTTCACTGTAAATCGTGGGGGACTATTTGCCGTTTTAGATCAAATTTTTCACAAATTCTACTGCTGAACCTAAGATGAACGAAGCGGGAGGTTTTTCATCTCCATCGGCTCGCCAAGTGAGGCATATATGATACACTTTTGCCATTCCGACCATTTTTTACCGTCGCAAAGATGCTGAATTCATTTATAAAGCCAGTCGTTTTTCTCTCCCTGTTCTGTGCCACAACTCTGGCCCAGGCTGTTGAGGTCAAACGTTTGGATGAAGCCACTGTAGCCGTGGAATCCCGAACCAGTGCCGAGAAGAGCAAGGGGCTCAAGAAGGCATTGGAAGATGTTATTTTGAAAAACTCCGGCTCCCGTAGCGCCCTCGAAAGCCCGGCAATCCAGGCCAAGCTCGCCAATGCCGATGCCATGGTCAGTCAGTTTGGCTATCTGGATACCGAAGAGGGGTTAAAGCTGAAGGCGAATTTCGATCACCGCAAGATAATCAGCATGCTGCGCGAAGCCGGCTTGCCGGTCTGGGGCAAACAACGTCCCCTGACCCTGTTTTGGCTCAGCACGGATATCAATAATGAGAGGGTTATCCTCAGTGATGATTCGAGTGCCGAAGAGCGCAAGGCGTTTGCCAATGCTTCGATGGAGCGTGGTGTGCCTTTGATGTTTCCTTTGATGGATCTGGACGATCTGATGCGCATCAATGTCAATGATGTGCGCGGTTTGTTTGCAGATACCGTCGCTACCGCTTCAGGGCGTTACCAGGCGGACTTCTTTGCCATGGGTACACTGGAAGCCAGCGGCAGTGAATTCAGCTATCAACTGGTGCTTTATCCCAAGACAGATGTCAGTCAGTCTTTTGGCCAACCTCTGCTCAGCCGTCAGGGGCGGGCCGCCAGTAAGGACGAAGCCGTGGCCGAGATGATGCTGTCACTGTCTGATTACTTCGTTTCCCGGTACGCGATTGCCGATTCCGGCGATGGCCTGTTGAGCAAAGTGCGTTTTACCGGCATCAACCAAATGAAACAGTTGGTTGAAATTGAGGCGTTTCTCAACCAACTCAGTGCGGTGCGTGAAGCCAGTCTCAGTACTCTGCAGGGTGACAGTGCCACTTTCAGCGTGCAGCTTTTTGGCTCGGAAGAGGACTTGAAAAACCTGCTGCGTCTGGAACCACGTTTATCTTCGGCCGAGACTGGTTTTCAGGATGTGGCTGGCGGGCAGGGCAATGACGACATGAATACATTGCCACAGCCATCCAAGACCACAGAATTCAGCGATAATGTGAACCAGCCCATAGGCCCATACCAATGGCACAGCCGTTGAGGTTTTAACAGCGGTGCCAGTCATGCTAGACTTGGCGCCCGCATTACTTGATTTACTGCGATTTGGAACGATCCTGAGTGACACAAAACTCACCCTTGCAACTTTCACTGCCCGTTCACTTGCCGGACGATGAGACTTTTAACAGTTATTATCCTGCGGCAGGAAACGATGAACTGATCCAGACCTTGAGGGCCTGTGCCGAAGGCCGCAGCCAGGGAGCCGTCTACCTATGGGGACCGGTTAAGTCGGGACGAACCCACTTGATGCACGCCGCCTGCGCTCATGCCAATGAGTTGGGACGCAGCAGCTTCTATATTCCCCTGGGTATTCATGCCAGTATCTCCACCGCTTTGCTTGAAGGCTTGGAGCAGCTCGATCTTGTCTGTATTGATGATGTCGATGCCATTGCCGGCCACCCTTTGTGGGAAGAAGCGATATTCGATCTCTACAACCGAGTCGCCGAGCAGAAACATTGTGCTTTGGTGGTCAGCGGCAGTGCGGCTCCCATAGATGCCGGTTTTGCCTTGCCGGATCTGGTCTCAAGGATGCAGTGGGGGCTCAATTATCAGCTGCAACCCATGGCCGATGAGGAAAAGTTGGTGGCATTGCAGCGCCGCGCCGCCATGCGTGGCTTGCAATTACCGGAAGATGTGGGCCGTTTTCTGCTCAATCGTTTGGCCCGGGATCTGCGCACCTTGTTCGATGTGTTGGACAGGTTGGACAAGGCCTCCATGGTGCATCAGCGTAAGTTGACCATTCCTTTTATCAAAGAGATGTTGCGCCTCTGACTGTCGAGTCCAAGCCTAGTTATTTTAAATGCATTTAAAAAGCGCAGCTGAAGCTGCGCTTTTTTGATGCTCGAATAAACCGAAAAGCGTGTCAGGGTCTGTTCACCCCTACGGGAGTTTTGTGGCGATCGCCACTTAAACGCAGCGGCACTTGGGTCTGTTCACGCCCTTGCTGACGCTGGACATTGCTCTTTGGCGCCATAAGTGTGGGTGATATGCCGAGGTTGGCCGCCCAGCTCAGGCCTGGTTGCATCTGCAGCGGCGCCGGCAAACTATCCAGAAGCAGCTGAGCATTGAGCTCAGGCATCATTTCGCTCAGCACCAAGCCTGTACGGTTTCTGAGGGCCGAGGCGCCGATACGTCCCCGTTGGCCCCAGTCGACACTGATGCTGTTTGCGGTCACTGTTTCGGGTTTGTCTGTAATCGCCACATCACGCTGCACGCCAAGACGATAGCTCATCATGGCTTCTTCAAACAGCATGGCGGCATCTTCCCTGGGGGTGCTGTAGTTGTAAAAGTCATTGGCTCTGTCTGCGGAGAAGAAGCCACTGACATCCCCGGGCGTATATGCCTTTTGGGTGGCGGTGGCTGTTTGACCCATAAAGCTCACGCCGGCCAGGGCGCTCATCTCTGTGCTGCCCAGCGGATAGGCGCTGCTGAGCTGATCCGATATCAAGGCTTTTTGCGCCGTGCGTCGGTAATAGTCATCCAGCAAAGTCGGCCCCTCAAGGCTTTGGTGAACACTGCGCGGGAAAAAGTCATTGGCATGGGCCAACTCGTGATAAAGCAGCGAGGAGAGATCGGTTGTCAACTCGCTGATAGGGCGGTTGCTGCGCTGGCTGCGATCACGATAGACAGAAGCATAATCGTTGTCTTTGACATAACGCCAGGGGATCAGGAACTGCAGCTCATTACCGAAACCGGCACGGTAATCCGGCGCTTCATTGATACTGTCGCGCTCAGTTGCCGTCAACCAAAGATCTTCCGGATCCAGATAGATAGCACCTGTGACCACCCAGTAGAAGGAGGGGCGGACATCGTAACTTATCACCACTGCGGTGACAGACTGCAGCAAGGTGGCAAAGTCACCATGAGTGTCCATTTGATCGAGGAAGGCTTCAAAATTACGTCCCATCCAGTCGTGGGATACCAGTACCCGGTTCATTATCGCTTCTTTATCACTGATGCCGCCGGCGCCTTGGCCTATCAAGGGCAGGGTACTGAGCTGGCAAGCGCTCAACTGATTGGAATAAGTGCAGCGCTTTAACACTTCGGCATAAGGCGAGTTGCGTTTGTAGGCATGGGTGCGGGCGATGGGCGCATCAAAGTACTCTGAGGTGATTTGTGCTTCATCTGTTATCAGTATGCTGACTTCATCGCTTAAGGTCTCGCCATTGACACTGGCGCTGGCTCTTAAGATCACCCCTGTGTCCTGATTGACCTCGGGCGCAACAAACAAGGGGCGTTCAGGGTTGGTCAGATCCAGGTTGAGCTCAGGTCCGGCGGCAATACACCAACTGATGTTGTTTGCCACTGTGCCATCGACTCTATCCAGTCGTACGCTGACATTGTTGCCCTCTACCACTTGGTGATCCTGGCGGATATTAAGGCCACTTCCGTCCATCACTGTCAGGGTTACCGTTTCCTGCAGGCTGAGATCACTGCCGCTGACATTCAACTGAAAGCGGTAATCACCGCTTTGCGGCGGCACAAAGGCCAGCACAGGGCTGTCATTCATGTCCATATCGACACTGGGCCCGGACAACTGTTGCCACTGGAACTGCATATTACGGCTGTTGAGCGTTCCCAGAGTGGCCAGAACGCTGCTTTGCTGGCCGGCTAAATAGCGGCTTTGCAGCTTAAAAACCAGACCAGAGGCTGTGGTTTGGTTGTCGAATTCACTTTGTTGTTCACAACGCGACAAGGCCGGAGGTGGGGTAACGACAGGAGGGATAAGGTCGCTGCCATCATCGTTGCCACCACCGCCACAGGCGGTGAGCAATAGAGAACAGGTGAAGGGGAGGTAAGGCAGTATCTTCATGGCACGACTCCACTTGGTTGACTGCTTGTTATTATTTGTTGTTGTTTTATATAAAAATGGTTGTGTTGCTTGGGCACTATAGCACGGGCCAGCAGGGTGACCAATAGTCCTTAAGATGGGAAAATTTGTTGCAAATTATGCCAGTATGCGAGGGAGTCAGAGCAAGAGCTGAACAGAGTACTAAAAAGGGGCCATTATCGTCGGCCCCTATCTATTATCCGGGTTTACTCTTTGTCTTTGGCGCGTTTCTTGAGTCCCAGACCCAATTCGCGGCCGCGCTTGCGAGCGTAGAAGGGCATGCTGATAAGTAAGCATGAGATCAACAGACTCTCAATCAGCGCAAACCACCATTCATTGCCCTTGGCTATGTAAAGCAAGGTCAAGCCGTGCAAAAAATAGAGACAGAGAATAAAGCTGGCCCAGGCAAAGGTATAAGGATTACCTTTAAGGATCCCAGGCAACGGCAGCAGCAAGGGCACCAGCCAAAGACTGGTGAACAGCAGCGAGTATTCGCCGTCGAGTCCTTTACCGATAAAGGCATAGGCCAACAAGGCCGTCAGTAGCAGATAGCCCGTGCGTGAGATCTGTAATAACGCATGACTGCTCATTTACAGGATCGCCAACACGTTTTCCGGTGGGCGGCCGATGACGGCTTTACCGTTGGCCAGGACGATTGGGCGCTCTATCAGCTTGGGGGTGGCAATCATGGCGGCAATCAATTGAGCTTCGGTCAATTCCGGGTTATTCAGCCCCTGAGCCTTGTATTCCTCTTCCTTGGTGCGCATCAATTCACGGGCGCTGATGCCCAGTTTAGCCAGCAGTTCACTGAGGGTGGCAGCATCCGGTACCTGCTTCAGATACTCGACAATCTGGATCTCGACGCCTTTGGACTCCAGCAGTGCCAGTGTTTCGCGGCTCTTGGAGCAGCGAGGATTATGGAAAATAGTGACCTGGGTCATGGGTTTTCTCTTTACCTTGGCTGAAAAGTGCGACGATGATAGCAAAAATCTGCGGTTACGTCAGGGGAAAGTGGCCCGATTAACGGGCCAGTGAAAGCCAGCATAATCAAAGTGTAAGCCGATTATTTCTTCAATTCGTCCAGCGCTCGGTCGGCGACACGGAACTGGCGTATCTTGGCCTCGATTCTGGCAATCTGCAGAGGCTGGCCGTCGGCGGCTTTATAAGCAAAATTGAGCTGATCTATAGCCCCTTTATAGTCGGCCCTGAGTGCCATGGACTCGGCATTGGAGAAGTGTTCCAGCGCCTTGTTACCGGTTTGCTTGTAGGCTTCGGTCAGCAACTGATAGGGCAAGGGGTTTTGTTTATCCAGAAACGCCATGTCCTCAAGAATAGGGATTGCTCGCTGCGGCTGTTTACTTTCGAGATAAACACTGGCCAGGTTGGCGTTGATCACTTGGGAGGTGGGTTTAAGGCGTCTTTGGGCTTCCAACATCGTTATCGCGCCCTGATAATCCTTACGCTCCACCAGCAGATCGGTTTTAGTATCGAGATAGAAGAGGTTGTCCTGATCTTTTTCCAGCAATTGATCTATGAGCTGCTCGGATTGTTTGAAGTCCTTGAGGCGAAACAGTGCCAATGCCTTGCCATAGAGGGCCGCATCTTTAAAGGCATAGTTGTGCTTGGCTAACTGGGTTTCAAACAGCGACAGTGCAGCATCGTCGCTGTAGCTGGAAAAGCGCACCTGGATCCTGGCCTTGGCCAAGTGGAAGTTAAGGTTGTCTGCCACATATCTGTGGGGATACTGAGCCGCGCGGTTACGGGCATCGGTGATCCGCGACTCGGGCAGGGGGTGAGTCAGCAGCATTTGCGGCGGTTTGGAGGTAAAACGGTAACGGGCCGCCAGTTTGCCGAAGAAGTTGGCCGAGGCGTTGGGATCGAAACCGGATTCCACCAGAATTTGCATGCCTATCCTGTCGGCCTCTTTTTCATGCAAGCGGGTATAGTTGATCTTGGACTGAGTCGAGAGTGCCTGGGTGGTGGCCAGCGCCGCCATCCCGGCTTGAGGCGCTGCTATGGTCAGCAAGATGGCGCCGAGCAGCCCGGCAATGGTGGCCGGGCTGGCTTTCTCCTGGGCTTCGAGTGAGCGCGCCAGGTGCCTCTGGGTTACGTGGGTAATTTCGTGCGCCAGTACCGAGGCCAATTCACTTTCATTGTCGGCGTTGAGAAACAGGCCTGTATGGATTGCCACATGGCCGCCGAAAAAGGCAAAGGCGTTGATTTCATCGTTTCGCAACAGGAAAAAATAGAAAGGGGTCTTAACCCCGGTGGCATGGGCCACCAATTTGTTACCCAGTTCGGTGGCATATTGGCTCAACACAGGATCGGATAACACAGGCGCCTGGGAACGAATAACCCGCATATAGGCGTCACCATAGACCATCTCTTTTTCGAGACTGAAGGTGTTGACGGCGGCGGTACCGAGATCCGGCAAGTCGTTATTGGCGAAACTTTGGCTGGCGGTGGCAATTAAAACAGCAGTGGCACCGGCCAGAATGGAATGTCGGAACTTGGAAAAAGTCAATGTACTCAAGCTGATTAGATTTCCTGTATGCCACTAATGCATAACTGCCTGGCTTGTGGTTTGAGTTGCAACTTAGGATAATAGCCGAGGTTTATGTTTAGCAAGCTCATCATGGTTTTAATTGATTTAACTCAGAGTCGTTGTCCCGAAGCCCTGGTCAAGGCCAAGATGGCGATGAAACGTTTGCGGCCCGGTGAAACTCTGTGTCTCTTGCTTTCAGACCCGGGATCGCGGCAGGATGTTCCCCGCTTTGCCAAAAAACAGGGCTATGATTGTCGGATTGAGTCCGACGAGCCGGCCGTATTGCGCTTACAGGTGTCCGTTGCAGAATAGAAGCGCAGGACGTAACTACACAGCTTCTTGAAGAAGCGATAATCAAGATGGCGCAGCCATCATCACCACAGGAATCCCGGATGTTTAGCTATTTGAGTCGTTGGTACCAGGCCCGCTTCAGTGATCCTCAGGCTCTGACACTGCTGTTTATTCTGCTTGGTATTGCCTTGACCATCTATTTCGCCGGTGGCTTATTGATGCCGCTGCTGGTCGCTCTGGTATTGGCTTTTCTGCTGGAGTGGCCGGTGGCACAGATGGCAAGGGTAGGGATAAGCCGCACCGCGGCCGCCTCTTTGGTGCTGATCCTCTTTATCGGCTTGATGATCTTGTTGTCATTCGGTCTGATCCCCAGTATCTGGCGCCAGGGTGCTGCGCTGCTGACTGACCTTCCCACTATGCTGGACAAGGGGATAATCCTGCTGCAGGAGCAGGCGCAGCAGTATCCGCAGTTTATCTCCACAGATCAGCTCGATACCATGGTGTCCGAGCTCAAAAAATTGCTCGACACCCAGCATCTTTTGGATATCGCCAAGCAGCTTCTCGGCTATTCGGCATCCTTGCTGGTGCTGATGGTTTACGCCATCCTGGTGCCACTGCTGGTGTTCTTCTTCCTCAAGGATAAAGATGAACTGATCCGCGGCAGCAAGCGTTTCTTCCCCAGCAATCGTGACCTGGCCCGTAAGGTTTGGTTCGAGATGAATCAGCAGATCTTCAACTACATTCGCGGTAAGGTGATTGAAATTGTGATTGTCGGGGTAGTGAGTTACGTATTCTTCGCCCTGATGGATCTGCGTTATGCGGCGCTGCTTGGGGTGTTGACCGGGCTTTCAGTGCTTATTCCTTATGTCGGTGCCACCCTGGTGACCTTACCGATTGCGCTGGTTGCCTTCTTCCAGTGGGGCGTCAGCCCCGAGTTCGGTTATCTGATGCTGGGTTACGGCATCATTCAGGCGCTGGATGGCAACCTGCTGGTGCCTTTGTTGTTCTCCGATGCGGTGGACTTGCACCCGGTGATCATCATAGCCGCAGTGTTGGTCTTCGGTGGCCTTTGGGGTGTTTGGGGCGTGTTTTTCGCGATCCCGCTGGCTTCTCTGGTCAAGGCTGTACTGAACGCCTGGCCCAACGCCGAAGCAGATGCGGCCAAAGCCGCTTTAGAGGCGCAAGCCGAATAAGGCGGTAAATTTCAAGTTCACTGACACAGGCGGCCTATGGTCGCCTGTGTTTTTTCAACCGCTATTCATTCGGGCAACAAGTGGTTTCTGGCGCTCGCCGCCAATGCCCTGAATACCAGAGTGGTCTGCTTGGCCTTAAGGTTCCAGTGTTGCCAGTAAAGCGGTACCCGCATCCGCATCATGGGTGTCAACTCTATCAAGCGCCCGGATGCCAACAGCGGCTCGGCCTGCAAATGGCCCACCAGGCCATAACCCAATCCCTGTAGAATCGCTTCCAAAAAGCCTTCCGATGACGGCACTGTGTGTTGCCACCATTGTCCCGGCAGCATTTCGAAGTAGCGCTTCAAGTATTTTTCATGCAGCTTGTCGCGGGTGGAGAATATCACTGCCGGCGCCGAGGCCAGCGAGTCGGTATCCGGCAAGCCGTCGAAAAAACGTTCGGCAAACTCAGGCGTGGCCACACAGGCATACTCCATCACCCCGAGAAACTCGCTGGAGCAGCCGTTCATCGCTTGACCCAAGGTGGTCACGCAGCCGACAGCCTCACCGTTTTTCAACAGGTGATGAGTGTAAGATTCATCATCCACTATCAATTCCAACAACCAACCACGGCGGGCGAATATGGCGCTGATGGACGGTAGAAACCAGGTTGCCAGACTGTCGGCATTCACCGCGATTCTCACCACAGTGGGCATGGCCGGATCGTCGGCGTCCATTTCGGCTCTGAGCTCAGTCTCCAGCAGTTCGACCTGGGCATAGTGGCGCAAGAGCCGCTTCCCTGTTGGTGTCGGCACTACGGGATTACTCCTGACGAGCAGTGCCTGCCCCACTCTTTCCTCAAGCTGCTTTATCCGCTGTGATACCGCCGATTGGGTCACATGCAGCCGTTTGGCTGCTCGCTCAAAACCGCCTTCAGCGACCACCACAGACAGGGCTTTGAGGTGACTGTAGTCCAGCATAAAAACTCCTTGGGTTAATCCTTGTTCGATTATAAGTTTTGCTAATGACCAGTAAAAAACATTAGTTATATTAATTTTCTTACCGGGAGTAAACTGCCGCCATTGAAAACTTTTATTGGTCGTCGGCTATCGCGGCGAACTGCTGTTGGAGAGATTATGCAAACCGCTTTCATTCAGGGCATGGGGATAGGTGCCAGTCTAATCATTGCCGTGGGAGCTCAAAACGCCTTTGTGTTGAAGCAAGGCATCAAACGTGCTTATCCGTTTCCCATCGCCTTGACTTGCTCTTTGATAGACGCCCTGATGATTACAGCTGGCGTTGCCGGGCTAGGGCAGTTGATCTTGGCCGTGCCGGCCATCAAACATCTGGCGAGCTTTGGCGGCGCGGCCTTCCTGCTGTGGTACGGCTTCAACGCGCTGCGCTCTTCATTCAAGAGTCAGGGGTTGGAGACCGGGGATGCTGAAGCGGCGGATTCATTTCGCAAGGCCATGATCACCACCTTGGCGATCAGCTTTTTAAACCCACACCTGTATCTGGATACAGTGGTTTTGCTCGGCAGCATAAGTACCCAGTTTGATACCGAGGTCAGGGCCTGGTTTGGTGCCGGGGCCGTGCTGGCTTCCTTTATCTGGTTCTTTAGTCTGAGCTTTGGCGCGCGCCTGCTGGCGCCCGTGTTCAGCCGTCCCGCGGCCTGGCGTTATCTGGACAGATTTATCTGGTTGACCATGTGGTCAATCGCCCTGGCTATTCTGTGGCCCTATTTTCAGGGAAGGGGCTTCTGAGGTAAATTCAGGTATCTTGCAGAAAAACAAAAGCCCGCATTGCGGGCTTTTTAGCGTCTCTGGCTTGGGGATGCGGTGAATGCCGGCAATAGGAGCCGGCAAAGTAGCCGTGGGGTTTATCCCTTGAGATAGTCCAGCACCACTTGATGATGATCTTTGGTCTTGAACTTGTCGAACCTGTGGCTGATGGTGCCATCCTGGTCAATCAGGAAACTCAGGCGGTGCAGGCCATCATAAACTTTGCCCATAAATTTTTTCTCGCCCCAGACACCGAAGGCATCGGCTACTGCGTGGTCTTCATCGCTGAGCAGGGTGAAGTTGAGCTCATGCTTATCGATAAACTTGCCCAGTCTCGCCACGGGATCTGTGCTTATTCCAAGCACGGTTACATTGAATTCGTCCAGTTCCGCCTTGCTGTCTCTCAGGCCACAGGCTTGCACTGTACAACCAGGCGTCATCGCCTTGGGGTAGAAATACACCAGTACCCGGCCTTTTTTCAGGCAATCTTGCAGTGAAATATTTTCATCGTTTTGGTTTTTTAGGGTGAAGAGTGGCGCTTTGTCGCCTGCTTTTAAGGTGTTCATGCGTTCAATCCTTTTGATCTTTATCTGGGATGAGTGGGATTCAATCGGCTTTGGGGACCGCAATACCCTGCATACGTTTGATGTTGCAGGTCAGGGACATCTCTTCGGCCAAGGCCTGGATGCTGGTTTCCAGTTTATCCAATTCGACCTTTTCCGGGATATTGATGGCCAGGAAAACGTGCTGAGTCTGGCTGCCGTCCGGCAGCTCTTCCGAGTAGGAGCGCACCGCACCGAGATCCAAGGACCTGTCTGCCAGGAACTGGGAGATGCGCTTCATGGTGCCGCGCTGGTCCTGACCGTTGAAAGTCACTTCAATGCGCGAGATGTAATTTTGCGGCGTGTGCTTGGAGGTGCGCTTCATTACCGTCATCAGTTCAAGTTCGACACTGAGACTGGGAAGGCTGGTTTCTATCTTGGTAATGGATGCCCAGGAGCCGGACAACATCATAATCAGAGTAAACTCGTTGCCGAACAGCGCCATGCGGCTGTCGACTATGTCACAGTCGCAATCACTGGCTAATCTTGCCAGTTTGCTGACCAGGCCGGGACGGTCGGCCCCCATAGCGGTAACGACCAGGTAGTTGGTCATGAATTTTCCTCATATTTCCGGTATCATAGAGCGAAAACTCAGCCCCTTTGAGCTGAGTTTTTTGTGCGGTCAACCATGCTACCACAACTAATTCGATTTGTTAGCCCTGACAGTGCTTGTCATTGGCTGGCTGCACCAGTACCATAGCGAATCCTGAAATCTTGGGGACATAAGATGATAAACGGAAGCATCGTAGCCTTAATTACGCCCATGCAAGGCGATGGCTCAGTGGATTTTGCAAGTCTCGAGCGTTTGGTGGAATTTCATATCGAGCAGGGGACCGATGCCATAGTTGCAGTTGGTACCACAGGCGAATCTGCCACTCTGCCCATTCGCGAACACCTCGAAGTGGTGTCACAAACCCTTTCTTTTGCCGCAGGCCGTATTCCCGTCATAGGCGGTAATGGCGCCAATGCCACCGCTGAAGCCATAGAACTGACCCAGGGTCTGTCGAAACTCGATGTGGCTGCCATGCTGGGGGTGACACCTTATTACAACAAGCCCACTCCCAAGGGGTTGGTTGCCCATTATAAAGCGGTTGCAGCCAGTACGGATGTTCCCCAAATTCTGTATAACGTTCCAGGCCGCACTTCGGTTGACATGAAGCCGGAAACCGTTGCTCAACTTTGTGATGTGCCCAACATCATAGGGGTTAAGGAAGCCACAGGCGATCTCGCACGGGTTAAACGGCTGCGTGAGCTTTGCGGCGATGATTTTCTGCTGTTCAGCGGTGATGATGCCACGGCGCGCGAATTCCTGGCCCTTGGTGGCAACGGGGTGATCTCGGTTGCCAACAATATCGTCCCTAAGGCGTTCAAGGCCATGTGTGAGGCGGCGCTGCAAGGAAGAGCGGCAGAGGCAAAAGCCATGGATGAACCCCTGAGCGGCCTGTACAGTGCACTCTTTTGTGAGGCGAACCCAATACCGGTTAAGTGGGCGGCCCATCGCATGGGACTCATCAGCGAAGGCACAATTCGTTTGCCTTTGACTGAACTTTCCGAGGAGTTTCATGGTCTGTTGCTTAACGCAATGCAAAAAGCCGGGATAGAGGTTGAATAATTTAATGCTAAAGCAAGTTTCCCCCTTAGTGCTGGTTGTCGCAGTTTCAGCCTGCAGTACGCCGATTGACCGTCGTCAGGCCAATGGCAACTTCGAGTATGTTGAAGCCGGCACTTCAGCTCCCTTGGTGATCCCGGAAGGATTGGACACCCCAAGGTTCAGTAAAGAGTTTGAGATCCCGCAAGCGGGCGCCAAGAGTAATGCTGAGTTTGTTGGTGAAAAACTCGATATTCGTCCGCCTTTGCAAGTGCTGCCCATGGCTGAAGGCACCCATGTGGAAGAGGGCAGCGACAACATCAAAGTGGTGGTTGAGTCCATCGACAACAGTGTTGATCTCAAACAGGAGATCTTCAGCACGGTTAAGGGTTATCTGCAAAAGCAAGGCTATGGCATTGTCTCTGAAGATTATGATAAAGGCGCTATCGAAACAGATTGGATTGAAACAGAGCAGGTGCTCGATTCTTCCTGGTTTGGCAGCGATAAAGTCTACCAGCTGCGCCAGCGTTTCCGTTTCGATGTCGAAGTTCGTCCACATGGCCGCACAGGCAACCTGGTGATTAACCTCATAGATCACGAAGAGCATTACGACGGCTCAGAGCTGCCGGTACTGCTCAGTGGTGAAGATAAGCGCCGTTACACCATAGATATGCTCAACAGCGCCGTGGCCTATATGAGCCTCAAACGGGAGCAGATGATCAAGGCCAACCGTATCAAGCAGAGTCTGGGCATTGATATGTCATTGCATCAGGGCGGCGACAGCGAGAGCTACTGGGTGGCTGATGCGCCATTCAAGCGTACCTGGGATCGTCTGCGGATAGTACTGCCTGAGCTTGGTTTGGAAGTGGTGGACATGGACTCAAGCAAAGGTTTGTTCTACGTTAACTTGAATGACAACTCTGGCTTCTGGAGTTCCCTGTGGGGCGATAACAAGTTAGCGCTTAAAGAGGGCAGCTATCGTTTATTGCTGCAGGAAAGTGCCGCCAACAAAGGGCAGACAGAGATCCGCCTGCACGATGTGGCCGACCAACCGCTCGCGAATGAGACCATTGAAGCCGTCTATCAGAACCTGGCGGATTTGATGCGCGAAGATCGTAAAGTGCGTTAAGCTCTGCGGGTTTATACCAGAGAGTGTGATTGAAAAGGCGCCGATTTCGGCGCCTTTTTTGATCTCCTCATAAGCCTATTGCTGCCCTTGGGTGCCAAAACTCGGTACCGAAGTTCTGCGGCTTTCTCAGCGTCAGCCATTTATAACCATTTAATTTATAATGTTTTTGTTTGATATTTGTCCTACCCCTTCATCTTTACCGCACGAGAGATGAAATCAATACCTCCCTGTTTGTAAAGTCATTTGCAGAATAGTCCTTGGTTTTTGAGTCAATCTATAGCCTGTATCTTTGTTCCGGCGGCTTTGATGCAGTTGTTTTAACTGTGTGTGTATCTGTGTCAAATAAATGTAATTTGTAAGAAAAGGTAAAACGTATTGAAGCCGATAAGTCGCAGAGTAAACTGTTTTACCCATAAAACTCTGTACCTTCGGACAATCAATGAAAAAAATAATACTCCTTTTGGTACTACTGGCGGCCGCAGCCATTGGTTATCAACAATGGCATCAGCAGCAAGCCCCGGCGGAGAGAAAGGCCCGCCCGGTACCCAATGTTGTGGTGTATAAGGCAGCCATTCAGGCTGTGCGGGATGAAGTGGAGGCCCTTGGCACTTCCAAAGCCTATGAGTCAGTCACCATCACCCCCAAGGTCAGCGATGTGGTGACCTCGATTCGCTTCGATGATGGTCAGATAGTCAAGCAAGGGCAACTGCTTGCCAAGCTGCAGGACGCCGAGCAGCAGGCCAGAGTGGAACTGGCCAGGATCAAGGTGCGGGAGAATACCCGCGAGTTCGACCGCATCAGCTCTCTGGTCACCAGCAAGACAGTCGCAGAAACCGAGCGCGACCGACTGCAAACTCTGATAGAAAGTGCCAGAGCCGAAGTCGAGCAGGCACAGGCGGCGCTGCGGGACAGACAGATCACAGCCCCCTTCAATGGTCGCCTGGGTTTACGCCAGGTCTCGGTCGGCAGCCTGGTCACTCCGGGAGTGGTGATCACTACCTTGGATGATATCTCGGTGATCAAGCTGGACTTCTCGGTTCCTGAGCGTTTTATTCAGGACTTGTTGCCGGGCAAAATCGTGGAAGCCAGCGCGGTCGCTTACCCGGATAAGCTGTTTCGCGGCAAAGTTGTTTCCATTGACAGCCGGGTTAACCCAACCACACGGGCAGTAGTGGTGCGCGCCGAAATCCCCAACCCCGATGGTCAACTGCTACCGGGCATGTTGATGAAGGTCAAGCTTATCAAGCAAAACCGTGAGGCGTTGTTGCTGCCCGAGTCGGCCATTATTCCTATTCAAAACCGTCACTACATCTATCTGGCCAACAGTGAAGGTGTGGTGGAACAGCGTCAGGTTACTATTGGGCTGCGCAGCCGTGGCTGGGTGGAAATTCTCGAAGGCGTCGAGCTGGGTGAGCAGGTGATCATTCGCGGGATCCTCAAGGTCCGTCCCGGTGACAAGGTCAAGGTGGAGTTCAAGGAACATTTCAGCTTCCTGACGGCTGAAGAGGCGAAGACCACAGCATGATACTGACAGACATTTCCGTTAAACGACCGGTTTTCGCCTCGGTCATCAGCCTGCTGTTGATCGCTTTCGGTCTGGTGTCCTTCGGTAAGTTGCCACTACGCGAATACCCGGATATCGACCCGCCGATAGTCTCGATAGATACCAGCTACCGTGGCGCCAGTGCCTCTGTGGTGGAAAGCCGTATCACTCAGCTGATTGAAGATAGGATCAGCGGCGTTGAAGGCATACGTCATATCGACTCTTCCAGCACAGATGGCCGCTCCTCTGTGGTGCTTGAGTTTGATATTGACCGCGATATTGAAGCCGCCGCCAACGATGTCCGTGACCGGATTGCCGGTTTGCTGGATAACTTGCCGGAAGAGGCCGATCCGCCGGAGGTGCAAAAGGCCAATGGCGGCGATGAAGTGATCATGTGGCTCAATCTGGTGTCGGATCAGATGACCACTTTGCAGCTCACCGACTATGCCCGCCGTTACCTCACCGACAGATTCTCCGTTATCGACGGGGTGGCCAATATGCGTGTCGGTGGCGGCAAGGTTTACGCCATGCGGGTCTGGATTGACCGCCAGGCACTGGCGGCCCGCAACCTGACCGTAGCCGATGTCGAAGCGGCCCTGAGATCGGAAAACGTCGAACTGCCGGCCGGCTCCATCGAATCCAAGGAACGTCACTTTACCGTGCGGCTTGAACGCAGCTTTCGCACCGCCGATGACTTTGCCAACCTGGTGCTGACCCAAGGGGGCGATGGCTACCTAGTTAAGCTCGGGGATGTGGCCAGGGTCGAAATCGGCTCGGAAGAAGAGCGGATCATGTTCCGTGGTAACGGCGAAGCCATGATAGGCTTGGGAGTCTCCAAACAGTCTACCGCCAATACTTTGGAAGTGGCGCGGGCGGTGAATCAACTGGTGGATGAGATCAACCCGACTCTGCCCCAGGGTATGGAGATTAAACGCTCCTACGACAGCTCAGTGTTTATCGAAGCCTCTATCGATGAAGTGTATCAGACACTGTTTATCGCCATTATTCTGGTGATCATCGTCATCTACCTGTTCCTTGGCAGTGTGCGCGCCATGTTGATCCCGGCGCTGACTGTGCCTGTATCCCTGCTTGCCACTTTTATCGTGCTCTACGCTTTGGGATACACAATTAACCTCTTGACTCTGCTGGCGATGATCCTGGCCATCGGCATGGTGGTGGATGATGCCATCGTGATGCTGGAAAACATTCACCGCCGCATCGAAGAGGGCGATAGTCCATTAAAAGCCGCTTTTCTCGGCGCCCGTGAGGTGGCCTTTGCAGTTATTGCCACTACGGCGGTGTTGGTGGCGGTATTTATGCCGATCACCTTCCTCGATGGCGATCTCGGTAAGCTGTTTAAAGAGTTTGCCGTCACCATGAGTGCCGCCGTGTTGTTTTCCTCGATAGTGGCACTGACACTCAGCCCCATGATGTGTTCCAAGCTGCTTAAACCCGCGAGCCAGGATACCTGGTTGATGCGCCAGGTCGACAAGGGAATGAACGCTCTGGCAGGCTTTTACAGCCGCAGTCTCACCGGCGCCATGAAGCACCCCTTGCTGGTTTCCCTGTTGGTGGTAGCAGCTCTTGGGGCCAGTGCCTACATGGTTAAACTGATCCCGCAGGAGTTTGCGCCGGAAGAAGACAGGGGATCTATGTTCCTGATGGTCAACGGCCCGGAGGGTGCCAGCTATGAATATATTGAAGCCTATATGAACGAGGTGGAGCAACGTTTGATGCCTCTGGTCGACAGCGGCGAAATCAAGCGTTTGTTGATCCGTGCGCCTCGCGGTTGGGGCGGCTCGGCCAACTTCTCCAACGGTATGGCGATCATAGTGCTCAATGACTGGGGCCAGCGCCGTCCCGCCAAGGAGATCATCAATGATGTCCGTGCCAGGCTCGCCGATCTCGCCGGCGTCAGGGCGTTTCCTGTAATGCGCCAGGCCTTTGGCCGTGGAGTGGGTAAACCCGTGCAGTTTGTCATTGGCGGCCCCAGCTATGAGGAACTTGCCAGATGGCGCGACATCATGCTGGAAAAAGCGGCGGAAAACCCCAATCTCGTCGGTTTGGATCATGACTACAAGGAAACCAAGCCCCAGCTCAGAGTCGTTATCGACAAAGACAGGGCGGCCGATCTCGGGGTTTCCATCGCTCATATAGGGCGCACGCTTGAGTCCATGTTGGGTTCACGCCTGGTGACTACCTTTATGCGCGACGGTGAAGAGTATGACGTGATCATTGAGGGGAACCGCGACAGCCAAAACACCGCCTCGGATATGCAGAATATCTATGTGCGCTCAGATCGCAGCAAGCAGCTGATCCCGCTCTCGAACCTGGTCAGCATAGAGGAGTTTGCCGACGCCAGTCAGCTCCATCGCTACAACCGGATGCGGGCCATTACCCTGGAGGCCAGTTTGGCGGAAGGTTACAGCCTGGGTGAGGCGCTCGATTATCTCAATGATTTGGCCCACACCTATCTGCCGGCAGAAGCCTTGATAAGCTACAAAGGCCAGTCGCTCGACTATCAGGAGTCCGGCAGCTCCATGTACTTCGTGTTCCTGCTGGCACTGGGGATAGTGTTCCTGGTATTGGCGGCGCAGTTTGAGAGCTATATTCACCCCATGGTGATCATGCTGACTGTGCCGCTGGCAACCGTGGGCGCCTTGGTGGGTTTGTTGCTGACCGGTCAAAGTCTGAATATCTACAGCCAGATAGGCATCATCATGTTGGTGGGGCTGGCGGCCAAGAACGGTATTCTGATTGTTGAATTTGCCAACCAGCTCAGGGATAAGGGGGTCGACTTTGATACCGCTATTTTGCAGGCGGCCAACCAAAGGCTCAGACCCATACTGATGACAGGCATAACCACGGCCGCCGGTGCCGTGCCTCTGGTGCTCGCCGAAGGTGCCGGAGCCGAGACCCGCTTTGTCATCGGTGTGGTGGTGCTCTCAGGCATTCTGCTGGCCACCTTGTTTACCCTGTTGGTCATCCCTGTGGCTTATTCACTGTTTGCCCGCCATTCCAGTTCGCCCGAAGCTGTGGCTAAGCAACTGGAAAAAGAGCTGGCCGAATAATCGGCCTAATCAGCCGCCAAACCGATTAAATTGGTTTGGCTGTTGGTTTGGCTAGCGGCTTAACCTCAGGTCTAGAAACCAGCGCTCCTTTAGGGGCGCTTTTTATGCCTGAGCTATTCGGTTGTTTTGGCTTTGTTGTCATGATCGCAGTTTGGCAAGGCGCATAAGGATAACGTCCAAAAGCGAATGCCTCAGTCGACTGAAACGCCAACAAAGTCTGAATCGCAAAGAAGAGCATGAAGTGTAAGGGGTAGAAGCAGCAAGACCGGCCAGTGGCCGGTCTTGCTTAATGGTTTGACAGGGAAATCAGAGCGGGTCCCCGGCGGTATGCACATCGATATCCGGATGGGTTCTGGCATAGTTGAGTGCCAACACCACCAGCACCACCATGGAAGAAGTCAAAAGCCCTATGCTGAGTTGTCCCATCATGGGCACCAGCGACATCAACATGGCCGCAAGACCGGCGGCAAAGTTCTGCAGGCCACCGAGCAGGGCGCCAGCAACTCCGGCTTGACGCGGGAAGGGCTCAAGTGCCGCCGATGTCAGCGCCGGAAACAATATGCCGGCCCCGGTAAAGAAGAGCACTGAGCCAATCAGTAGACTCCAACCTATCACCAAAGTTGACAGGCCGGGCAGCAGTAAAAACAGTGCCCCGGCACCCAGCAGGGCTACGCCGTGGTGAAACAGTTTATGCAGTGATGCCTGTCTGCCGGCATACCAGGCCCCCAGCAGATAACCCGGAATAGGCGCCACGAAATAGCAACTGACCATCATGGGGCTCATAGCCAGCACCTGGCCATAGAGTATACCGGCGATGGCTTCAAAGGCGGCAATCCCGGCGAAGGTAGCCACCAAGGACAGCAGATAACCGCGAAAGGCTCTGTGCTTCAGCACCAAGGCATAGGACTTGAGCATGGACTGCGGCTGGCGTTTCTCCTTGGGGAGGGATTCCTTGAACCTCAGCGCCAGGGTTATCACCACGCAGACACCGAAAAAAGCCAGGAACCAATACACGGCATGCCAGCCATAATGCACACTCAACACTCCGCCAATAAAGGGAGCCAGCAGCGGCGAGAACACCACGGCCATGGACACATAGCTGTTGAAACGCACCAGTTTTTCGCCGAAGAAGAAATCCCTTGGAATAGAGCGGCAAAGGGCGCCGGCACTGGCTGTGCCGCAGCCTTGAATGGCGCTGGCCAGCAGCAAGGTATTAAAGCTCTCGGCGCAGGCGGCGATGATGGCACCTATGACGAAAAGACTAAGACCGATGAGCAGCAGCGGTTTGCGACCGAATCTGTCCGATACCGGGCCATAAACAAATTGCAGTAGGCCATAGGCCAAGAGATAAGTGCCCATAATCGCCTGCAGTTGCCCGGCACTGACACTGAATTGCTCACCCATCATAGGCAGCGCCGGCACAAAAATGGTTTGGGCAATCTGGCCGCTGGCGACCATCATCACCAGCATGATTAATAAAGGCTTCAAGGATACGCCGGAAACATTCTCATCAGGTACCACAGTAATACTCCCACAACCTTGATAAAGAACCATAACTAAAGAACCGTTTGGGAAGATGCCGATAAGGCGAGTGCCTCTTGAGATAAGTATCTGCCCCTTCCTGCTCGGGAGCTCCCGAGACGGGCGCTATCATACTCGGCAATTTTGCAATTTCAATGACAGAAGTCGCTGTTATACAAGAAAAAAATTAAGGCTGTTGATAACATTTTCTATAGAATAAGTTTGTGTACCTTAATCTTTACGCTGCTTGGGTGGAATATAACCCAAAAGTTGGGGTTGTTTACCTTTGAAAGCGCCATTGTAGCCCTATAGAGGGCTTTCATTGCTGCTTTGAGTCTCTATATTGGAATGATATGTTTACAAATCTTGATGATGGATTATTTTCCATCGGTTCTTTCATTCGGCCTTATGGACAAGTACCAAGTGCCGGCTATCCTGGCAAGAGTGAGGTTAAACGACTTGCTGCCACATGAATGCGGCAGTAAACTGCGCCGGCTCTTACGCAAGGCAGTCAAAGCAACAAGGCTGGCGGTAAGAAAGTCGTACACTAGAGTTATTAAGTCATTGTAATTCGGGAAATTCATGTCAATTCAACCTCACGCAGTACACCGTCTGTATGAATACCGACAGTCGCTGTCGACCAAGCCTTATGCATCAAGGGGCAAGAATCTTGTTCGCTGTGGCCGTTGCCTGTTGGAGCAGAGCTTTTGTACCTGTGAGCACAGGCGCCTTCTGCCCTGCGAAGCGGCGTTTGCTTTGCTTATGTATGATGCCGAGGTATTGAAACCCAGCAACAGCGGGCGTTTGATAGCCGATCTCATTCCGGATACCCATGCCTTTCTTTGGTCGAGAACTCAGCCGGACCCTCAACTCTTAGCCTTGCTGGAAAACCCGGATTATCAGCCTTATCTGGTGTTTCCGGGGGAATATGCCTTACCGGGGCAAGAGGTGGTGACCGAGGCTTTGAGCGAAGTGCTCGCTAATCAGGGAGATCCGGAGCAAGGCAAGCGACCGCTGTTCATTTTGCTCGATGGCAGTTGGCGTGAGGCGGTGAAGATGTTTCGCAAGAGTGCTTACCTGCATCAATTACCTATGTTGTCATTCAGCGCCGAAACCTTGGCTCGCTATCAGCTCAGAAAGGGTAGCCGCGACTTTCAGATGGGTACGGCCGAAGTGGCAATTTTAACGCTGCAGTCTCTGGGTAAAGAGGGCTGCGCCGAAGCGCTTGATACTTGGTTTAAGCTCTTTATCAGCAGCAGTCTGGCAACACGTAGCCGCTTGATAAAAAATAAGCCCGAGCATATTCAATTACTTAAAGAGCAGTTTGCCTTTCAGGTTGAAACATTGAGGCTTAAGTAAGTTATTAGCTTTCCCTTAATAATAGTCGGGAATTGACACGCAGCTTCAAGGACTTACACTGGTAAATGAACAACCTGTCGCCAAACGTCGGGGTGTTTAACAATCAGGATCTCCCATTGAACGCTGGAAGCTGCTATGTCCTCTGTCTTTGCTGCGCTAATGACCGTCTTCTCCCGAAAGGGTTCAAATGCATCGCTTTTCTCTATGCCACTGCTTATCGTCAGTGGCTTTTTATTGCTCGGTTGTGACCCCGAACCCGTTGCCATCACGCCCAAACTGGTGGTGGTGGAAGAGGTCAAACAGGCGACTGTGCCTGTCTACGGTAATTATGTCGGTATCACCAAGGCTTCTTTGGATGTGGAGGTCAGGGCCCGAGTCGATGGCTTTGTCGAGGAGCGGCTCTTTACCGAGGGCAGCGCGGTCAATGCCGGCGATATCTTGTATAAGATAGATAACAAGCCCTATAACGCTGTGGTTAATCGACTCAAGGCCAACGTCGAGTCGCAGCAGGCGATACTGGAAAAGGCGCAGCGGGATGTGAAGCGTCTGAAACCCCTCTATGAGCAGGATGCCGCCAGTCAGCTGGATTATGACAATGCCCTGTCGGCGTTGGCGCAGGCCAAGTCGGCCCTGGCCGCCGGCCATGCCGAGCTGGAAGAAGCGCTGCTGGAACTCAGTTATACCGAGATAAGAGCGCCAATCGCAGGTCTGGTCAGCCGCTCCGAGGTGGATATCGGCGCTTTGGTCGGCAGTCAGGGGCAATCGCTGCTGACACGGGTGAAGCAGGTGAATCCCATCTATGTGAATTTCAATATGTCGGCGCTGGATTACCTCAATGCCAGGCGGCGAATGACCAGTTACAACCAACAGCAGGAAGCGGAAACTGAAGGCAAGGCGGTTGAAGGCTTTGTGCGTATCACCTTACCGGACAACAGTGATTATCGCTATTTGGGTAACGTCAGTTTTACCGATCCCCAGGTCAATTCCAGCACAGGTACCTTTGAGGTGAGGGCGGTACTGCCCAATCCGGACAAGGAGTTATTGCCGGGTCAATACACCAATGTCAGGATCAAACTCAGTGAGATAGACAATGCCATAGTGATCCCGCAGCGCTCGACTCAGGTGGATCAGGGCGGTGTCTATGTAATGGTGGTGATGCCGGACAATAAGGTTGAGCGGCGCTTTATCGTGATTGAATACCAGGGCCCGGAAGGCGTGGTGGTTAAAAGCGGTCTCAACGCCGGTGAACGAGTGATAGTCGAAGGCATGCACCGTGTGCGTCATGGCCAACTGGCCGAGCCGCTGGATGCCAAAGAGTATCAAAAGCGGCTCGACGAGCAGGAAAAGAAAGAGGCGCTGGAGCAGCAATCAAAAGAACAGGAGCGTAAGTAAATGGCTCAGTTCTTTATCGGACGGCCGGTATTCTCGGCTGTTATCAGTATCGTTATCGTGCTCCTGGGCTTGATAGCCATGTTCCAGCTGCCGGTGGATCAATATCCCTATATCACGCCGCCGCAGGTGAGTATCTCAGCCTCTTATCCTGGGGCAGCTTCCACTACAGCCGCCGAGTCTGTGGCAACGCCGCTGGAGCAGCAGGTCAACGGTGTGCCCAATATGATCTATATGAGCTCCAAGAGCACCAATTCCGGCAGCACCAATGTCACCATTACCTTTGATGTGGGCACCAGTCCGGATCTGGCGGCGGTGGATGTGCAGAATGCCACTCAGCAGGCCATCGATAGCTTGCCTATCGATGTACAGACCGCCGGGGTGTCAGTCTCCAAGGATTCCTCGGTGGAACTGCTCAAGCTGTCATTGACCTCCAAAGATCCCCGTTTCGATGAGATCTACCTCTCCAACTACGCCTCCATCAATATTGAATCGGCACTGAGAAGGATCCCCGGCGTTGGCCGGGTTCGTAACACAGGCGCTCGCAGTTATGCCATGCGGGTGTGGTTGCGCCCGGATGCCTTGGCCGGTCACAGCCTGACTACCACAGATGTTATCGATGCCATCAAGGCACAAAACAAGGAAACTCCGGCTGGTACCGTGGGTACCCAACCCAACACTAGCGCCTTGAGCCAAACCTTGCCGATAACCGCCAGCGGACGTCTGTCCAGTGTCAGGGAATTTGAGGAAATCATAGTTCGCGCCAATCCCGACGGCTCGCTCATTCGCTTGCGTGACATTGCCAGAGTAGAACTGGGTTCTTCGGCTTATACCTTGCAATCACAACTCAATGGGGAAAACGCCACCATCTTGCAGGTGTATTTGCTGCCCGGTGCCAATGCCCTTGAGGTGACCCGTAAGGTCAAGGAAACCATGGCCGAACTCGCGACCAAGTTCCCAAGCGGTATGGACTGGCAGGTGTTTTACGATGCTTCTGTGTTTATCGAAGAGTCTATCGATGAGGTAGTGCAGACCCTGATCGAAGCCCTGGTGTTGGTGGTGTTGGTGGTGTACCTGTTTTTGCAGAACCTGCGGGCGACCCTTATCCCGGCGATTGCGGTACCTGTCTCTTTGATAGGGACGCTGGCCGCCATGCTGGCCTTCGGTTTTACCATCAATACAGTAAGCCTACTGGCACTGGTTTTGGCCATTGGTATTGTAGTTGACGATGCCATTGTGGTGGTGGAAAACGTCGAACGACTTATCAATGAAAAGGGCATGAGCCCGATGGCGGCAACCCGCAGCGCCATGAAAGAGTTATCCGGTGCCCTGATAGCGACCAGTTTGGTGCTGTGCGCCGTGTTTGTACCTGTGTCCTTCCTTGCCGGAATCACAGGTATTATGTATCGGGAATTTGCCGTCGCCATTGCCGTGGCCGTGCTGATCTCCACTGTGGTGGCATTGACCCTGAGTCCGGCACTTTGCGCCTTGTTGTTGCGTCCGGGCGATGCGGCCAAGAGCGGTTTCTTCTTCTGGCTCAACAACCGCCTCTCCCAATTGACCGACAAATACGTATCCCTGGTAGGTATCGCCAACAAACATGCGCGGCGCAGTTACCTGGTGTTTGGCGCCATGGTGGTGGCGGTTTGGTACATTATGAGCCACTTGCCATCGAGCTTTATGCCGGATGAGGACCAGGGGCGTTTCTTTATTGATATGACATTGCCGGCCGGAGCGACGGTCAACCGCACCCAAAAGGTACTCAAGATTGCCGAGCGCCATGTGCTGGCCCATCCTGCGGTAGCCTGGTCCTTCACCCTGGCCGGTGAAAACCGCCGCTCGGGTTCGAATCAGGCCAACGGCCAGTTTGAAGTGGTCCTCAAGCCCTGGGCGGAGCGGGAGCAAAGCCAGGCTACAGTGCAGAAGGTGATGAAAGAGCTGAAACATGAACTCAGCCAGGTATTGCAGGCAGAGTTCAACCTCTACCTGCCATCGGCCGTGCCCGGTTTGGGGAACGGCTCCGGGGTTGAGATGGTGCTGCAGGATACTTCGGGAACCAATTTCAAGGGGCTGATGGAAACCAGCAACGAATTGGTGGAGCAGCTCAAGCAACAACCGGAAGTCGCAGCGGCGGCCATGTCGCTGCAGGGTTCCATTCCGCAGATGTATCTCTCGGTCAACGAAGCCAAGGCGATGGCTATCGGGGTGGATGTGGCCGATCTTTACAGCACTATCAAGACCTTTACCGATTCCTCCGTAGTCAATGATTTCAATCTGTTTGGCCGGGTGTACAAGGTCAGGGTTCAGGCCGAGGATAGTTATCGCCAGTTCCCCCAGCAGATCAAAGATTATTATGTCCGGTCATCCAATGGTGTCATGGTGCCGATTGGAGTTCTGGCCGACTATGAATATACTGTGGGGCCGGCGGCTGTGACTCACTACAACCTGTTCTCCAGTGCTTCCATCAACGTCACTCCGGCAGCCGGGTATGCTTCAGGCGATGTGATAAAAGCAATCAACAGAGTAGCCAAGCCCATGCTGCCGCCCGAATTCAAGTACGAATGGACCGGGCTTACCTTCCAGGAAGTACGCTCGGCCAACCAAACCAGTATCGCCATTACACTGGCTTTGGTGTTTGTATTCCTGTTTTTGGCGGCGCTGTATGAGAGTTGGACCATTCCTGTGGCCGTGCTGCTTATTGCTCCGGTCGCCATGCTGGGAGCCTCTTTGGCGACACTGCTCAGTGGTATGCAGAGTAATCTCTTCTTCCAGGTCGCCTTTATCGCCCTTATCGGGATGGCAGCCAAAAACTCGATTTTGATTGTCGAGTTCGCCAATCAACTGCACCGGGAGGGCCGTTCAAGACTGGAGGCGGCAATGGAAGCCGCCGCGATGCGCTTCAGGCCGATTTTGATGACCTCCATGGCCTTTATTCTCGGTGTCTTGCCACTGGTGTTATCGGCCGGACCCGGCTCAGTCAGTCGTCACTCGGTATCTATTCCCATCCTTGGCGGCATGGTGCTGGCGACCAGCATAGGGATTATACTGGTGCCGCTGTTCTTTGTGACCACAGCCGGTTGGGTTCGCGCCAAGGTTAAGGGTGATTCGGCAAGCCAAAAGCCGGCAACGGAGGAAGGCTTATGATGACCCGAGTATTAGCCATGAGCCAAGAGAAGCCGAACAAGAGCCTTGTCAGCTGCAAACGCACTAGACCGGCGCTAGTCGCTTTGATACTTTCCTCGGGCCTTTGGGGCTGCACTCTGGGGCCGGATTATCAGCGCCCCGAGCTCAACATGCCGGCGCAGTTTGATAAGACGCTGCCGCAAGTAGAGTCCAATGAAGCCGTTAAGGATGAATGGCAGACGTTTTTCCTCAATCCCGAACTGCAGGCGCTTATTCGTCAGGCGCTGGGAAACAATATCGACCTGGCGATGATGCAGAGCAGGCTGCGAGCCGCCAGAGCCGAAGGGCGGGTGGTCGATGCGGCCCTGTGGCCCGAGCTTGGGCTGGAGTTTGAAGCCAAACGGTCACTCAGCAGCGCCATTACCAATAAAGATCCCAGTGCCAAGACGGCCTTGGGTCTTAACGGGGTTGCTTCATGGGAGCTGGATATCTGGGGTGCCAACCGCCGGGCCAGTGAGGCGGCACTGGCCAATACTCTGTCGCAGGCAGAGCTGCTTGAGGCATCCAAAATCAGCCTTATCAGTGATATCGCCACCGCCTTTTACGAGCTGACCGATATAGAGCAAAGACTTAAGATCTCCCGGGAAACGGCTCAGATCCGCGCCAAGGAACTGCAGCTGGCTAAGCTCAGGCGGGCCAACGGGATGATCTCGGGTCTCGATGTACACCAGGCGGAAGTGGAATATCAAACCGCCATGGTGACCTTGCCTCAGCTCGAATATGACAGCAAGGCCAAACGTAATCAGTTGCTTATCTTACTGGGGGCTTACGATCACCCCCTGCCGGAGCTTCCCAAACTGGTGAGCAGTGAATTTCCCGAATCTCTGGCGGTTGGGGTGCCTTCACAGCTACTGTCGCGCCGCCCGGATGTACGCGCCAGCGAGCTGGCTCTGGTAGCGGCCACGGCCGGGGTCGGGGTAGCCAAGAGTGCCTTCTTCCCCGGCTTTACCATTACTGCCGAATATGGTCGCGAATCCAATAACCTGGATAACCTTTTCAGCTCAAAGGGGCTCACCTGGTCGCTGCTCGGTGGGATCACGGCGCCAATTTTCAATGCCGGCAAGATAAGCGCCGAATATGAGATAGCCAACGAAGCGCAGGTGCAGGCAATGCTTGCTTATCGCAGCACGGTATTGAACGCCTATATGGAAGTACGCAATGCGATGAATGATTATCAGAGAACGCAGCAGGCTCTGATAGAGCAGCAACGCTTGCTCGATGCTTCCTCTGAGTATGTGCGCCTGGCGCGGCTCAGATACAAGAACGGTGTTGCTACTTCACTCGATTTGATGGATGCCCAGCGCCAACGCTTCAGCGCCGAGCTTTCGTTGAGCGAGTCAAAACGCGATAAGTTGCTGGCTATGATAGCCCTATACCGCGCCCTGCGCGGCGGCGCACCGGCAAAGAGTTAACCCAGGGAACACAGTAACCTCAGTCGAGTTTCTTGAGTATATCGCCCAGCAGTTGGTGGGCCATTTTGGCGTCTCTGTCACTTAAGCGAGAGAGGCTCTCATTCAACCACAGGCTTAACTTGGCATCATCGGCGGCATCGACTCGCTCCAGCAGAGTGGCGGCTTTTTGTTTGAGGGCACTGAGTTGCGCCAACGGCGATTGAGCACTTTTTAGCCCCAGGCTGCCATCGGCACAGGCCAAAGCCTGACCCAGAGCGTAGGAATAGACCATCACGGCTTGCGCCAGATTGAGGGAAGGGTATTCGGTGGCCAGTGGTAGGGGTTTTGCGCCCATTTCAGCGAAAAGTCCAATGTGAGCCTACAGCCCTTTATTTATAAGGGCTGGCAGGGATCGCTTACTCTCTAAT
>NZ_JAPEHY010000042.1:0-40636 GCF_028823715.1 Shewanella sp. K8 | reverse complement strand
TATCCGACTTCGACAGGCCCCGGCATGCCTTCAGTCAGATGCCTTGAACGCCAATGGCTGTGCAAGCCAGAGTGCCACGAGGACTTATTCGCACCTTCCCTAAGGCCAGAGTCGGCCAACAAGTATTTAGAAACTCGGTTTTGAGTGCCTATGATTTTCGCTGTTGCATAACAGGATTAGACATTCCAGAGTTACTGATTGCCAGCCATATAGTGCCTTGGAACCAAGAGCCTAAGCAACGTCTCAACCCCAGTAACGGCCTGTGTCTTTCCAGCTTGCATGACGCCGCTTTTGACAAAGGCTTAATCACTTTGAATTCCCATCTGGAGTTGCTGCTATCCCCTAAACTCCTGACGAAAGAAAATCGATATTTGAGTGACAGTTTTGAGCGCTTTGAAAACCAGCCCATTCGTCTACCAAACAAGTTTGCCCCGGCAGAAGAATATCTAGCCCTGCATCGCCAGCAGATTTTCCAGGCAATATCGTAAAGGAGACCTCTCACCGCCCCTTTTCAGAGACGGCGAGATAGCTCAAACCAAGCACGCCTTAAGGGCCTCGCTCTGCTGCAATAGGCTGAGATAGAGGGTGAACTGGTTGGCGGCTCTGTCCAGGTTATGGCCTTCGCGATGGATATGGAAATACTTATCCCCCACCAGATAGTCGGTGAGGAAACGCACACCTATCATAAGACAAATCACCCGGGCACCCAGCCATAGACTCTGGCGCTCCAGTGGCGTCAACACCTCGCCCAGCTCTGCCAGGTAACCCCGGCAGATGGCGGCAAACACTTCGGGCCTGACTCTGACCTTATCGAGTGCTGTGGAGTCTTCTGCCTCGGGCGAGCAGAAGGTGCGCACCATGTCGCCGAAGTCATACATCAGGAAACCCTTCATGCAGGTGTCGAGATCTATGATGGCCATGCTGGACATATCACGCTTGTCGAACAGCATGTTGTTTATCTTGGTGTCATTGTGGCAAATCCGCAGCGGCAAACCGGCACAGGTATCTTCAAGCTCCGCAAGCAACGATTGCTGGGACAAGGCCAACTCGGCCCACTGCCGACAGTGCTGCAGGCGCCCAAGCGGGTCCTCGGCAACCGCCTTGGAAAGCGCTTCGATTCTGCCCGGCAGATGGTGAAACAGAGGGATCACATCTTCCAGTTCATGGGGGTCTACTTGGCTCAGGGCGCGGGCGAAATGGCCAAAGGCACGCGCCGCCTGTTCGGCCTCGGCCTCAGAGCGCACCACTTCGATGCTCTGACTGAAAGGCAGATAACTGATGGCGCGCCAGAATCCCTGTTCACCGAGATCCACCGCCAACTGCTGCTCACGGGTCATCACAGGTCTTATCAGCTGCAGTTGATAGCCGCCTTCAGCAGCACACTGACTCAAATGCTCGCTGACCTTGGCCGCATTATTGACCAAGGCCTTGGGCGCACGAAATACCTGAGTGTTGATCTTTTGCAGCACAAGTTCGCTATCGGCGCTGCGGATCAGAAAAGTGTCGTTGATATGGCCATTGCCCAGTGGGCTGATTTTGGCATTGTCAGGGATCCCGAAGTGAGGCAGCACCTGCTGCCGGATAAGCTCAAGCACCCATTAACTCCTGTAATTGCTGTTTCACCCGGGCGGCGTCCTGGGGATATGTCACTCCCAACCAGGCATCGCGGGCGGTTTCCACCCTGACACTGCGGGTGGCAAGGTTTTGCTGTTGTTGGCACGGCTCTGGGTCTGGCTGCTCAATTGCATTTTGCACTATCGCAGGCAGATAACACTCGGCTTTAAGATCATCGCCATGGGTTGCCAAAAAGCGTCTGAGCCCCTGCTCCAGTGCGGCAAATATATTCGCCGAAAAGCCCCAGCAGGTCATGGATACCAAGGCATCGGCGGCTATCGGCCGGCGTTCGCCCTGAAGCTCTCCCTCAAGGCCATGGGTGCCTTGACGAATATCGAGCCACTCCTGCACCGAAGTCAGGTACCCCTTCCCATTGACCTCACACAGGCCACGATTCACCCCGCCATGCTCGGACAAGGTCAGTCCCAGCGGCCAGGCCACCATCATCCATTCATTGGGATGCTGCCTAATCCCCTCGGCCAACTGCACAAAGGCATGATCGCCATAATAATCATCTGCGGTGATCACTGCCATGAGGCCATCAACCAGATGCCTGGCACTCCAGAGGGCATGCGCCGTGCCCCAGGGTTTTTGCCTGTTACTGTGGCGCTTTGTGATATCCCCTGTCTGCCTTGCCGATACCGGCTGTGGCAGATCGTCCAGCGTCTGATAACAAAGGTGCCACTCAAACCCGGAAGGCAGGAAGTCGCTTAACTGGCGACAGATCTCGCTTTCAAGCTCAGGGCGGATAACCAGCACCGCGCGGGCAAACCCGGCCTTGATGGCCGAGCTTAGCGCCAATTGCAGCATGGTTTCCCCATTGGGCCCCAATGCCGCCAACTGTTTATCACCGCCAAAACGGCTTCCCAGCCCGGCGGCCATAATCACCAGAGTTAATTTTGTATCCATAAACTGTCGAATATGCCGCGAAGGAAGAAAGCCGAGCCGAAAGAAGCGAGGCAGTATAACAGAATCACAGCTCTGATGAACCAAAGCTGTGGTTAACCGTGCACCAACATGCGCCCTATTCAATAAGCTGCCGGAAGGCAGGAACAGAACCCAATGCCGCCTGACTGCCCTTGAGGCTGAAGTCATAACCGCAGAGTTTAACCGAGCCCCGCCGCGCCATATCCTGAACAATCACCTGACTATCCAGAGGGCTGAAGGCCGCTTCTACCTTGCCGTTATCGCCGATAACGACCGACATGGGCCGATAGCCAGTGCCATTGTTGAACACCAGCTCGGCGCAGCGGCGGTCGCCCTTGGCGGTAGCCAGATCCCACAAGGGGCCAGGAGCGTCAGTATCGCCAAGCCAGCTCATACGCAGCAAGTCGCCATCGAGCGACAGGTTGAAGCTGTCCGGCAGGCGCACAGTCACCCTATCGGAAGTTGCGGCCGCAATCTCAGTAGTCTCACGGCCTGATGCGTCATTAGGCTCAGCCTGAGGCCACAGCAGCCATATGATCAATCCCAAGCCAAGCAGCGCTGTGACCAGAGCGGCTATGGCAAGTCCCTTACGCTGGGCGGCCGAGAGGCCGCCCAGCCGCTGCCAAAGTTGCAATATGGCATCGCGCCAGGAGAGCAGCAACACAGACAAGGAGCCGGTGCGGTCGACCTCATCATCAAACCCAGGCTCAGCGCTATTGACCTTATGCCGGGCTTGCTTATCTGTATGCCAGCCAGGCTCTGTATCTATCGCTGAGGTATCGACCTCGGTCGGCGCCGAGTCGAAATAACGGCTGCGGCCAGGTCCATAGGATATGGCGTCATGACTGATATCATGGTCGCTATTGGCAGCAGCAAAGCTTGCCGGCTCATACGCTGGGCTCAGAGGGTGCTCAAGCTGTTGCCCTGCGGCACTATACCCGGCGCTGCTGTGATGCGGTTTGTTATTGTCGAGGTCGCTACTCTGATAAACGTGATCATCTGAATAGCCTTGAGCGTGGTTATCCGAATAGCCATGAACATCACTGCCCAGGGTTGGCTCGACCCGTCTTATCTTGCTCTTACGCTCGGCGCTCAAAGGCACAGGGCCACAGTATCCCTGCACATAGTCTCGCTTGCTGCGGGCGCCGCGGCTGCGACTCCCCCCAGGCAACAGCGCCAAACCTGCATGCAGCGCCAAAGCCAGCACCAGGGCACCTATCAGATAACTGCTATCCTGGTCGGTACTCAGGGCCAACAGCAGAATGAGCCAAGGCAGCAGGGCTATCAGTGACAACCAGGGGTTACGGCCGCCATCACCCAAGCGACGACGGCAACTGAGCAGTAGTACGGGCGCCAGTAAAATCCCGGGCACCCAGATGAAACTGCCGCCACCAAAAAGCAACCCCAGCACGAGTAACAAAAGATAGACGGCGCCACTGATGACCGCGTGTCGCAGACCATTGTCGTAACCCTGAATACAGATGAGCGATTTATACAGCACAGAACCCCTTAAAAATCGACCGACTTATTGATGGCAGCCTAACGAATTTGATGGCAATTGTCAGCGCCACTGGCATGGCAGCATTGCCTGCCTATATAATAGCTGCCCTTAAGGAAGCTGCCTTGAACACCTGTAGCTGGCGCAAGCCAGAGTGCCGACAGGGCATAGTTCGCAGCTTCCCTCATCAGCCACCGGCTTTTTTACAGCCAAAGACTTGGAACCCAAATATTATGAGTGCACGCGGAAACCTTTTTATTGTCTCGGCCCCCAGTGGAGCGGGCAAATCGTCACTGATTGCAGCCCTGCTGGCCAATAAACCGGCCGACAAACAAGTTTCCGTATCGCACACCACCCGCCAGCCCCGTCCGGGAGAGGTTCACGGCCAGCACTATCATTATGTGTCGGTGGAGGAGTTCAAGGCGCTGATTGCCGAAGAAGCCTTCTTCGAGTGGGCCGAAGTCTTCGGTAACTTTTATGGCACTTCCCGCAAGGTCATTGAAGAGACGCTTGAACGGGGCATAGATGTGTTCCTGGATATCGACTGGCAGGGTGCCCAGCAAGTGAAGAAACTGATGCCCGAGGCCATCGGTATCTTTATTCTGCCACCGTCCCGCGAAGAACTGGAGCGCCGTCTGACAGGTCGCGGTCAGGATAGCAGCGAAGTCATCGCCTCCCGCATGGCACAGGCGGTGTCAGAAATGTCGCACTATAAAGAGTATGATTTCATCATAGTCAACGACGATTTTGAGACTGCACTGGGGGATCTGAGCGCGATCATTCGCTCGCAACGCCTGACTCGTGCTAGTCAAATTAATACTCACAATGATATGCTTAAGGGTCTGTTGGCAGATTAATTGCCTTCGTGTACAATTTTGCGTCATTTTTTCCATTCAAATCACTGGAGTTTCAACACATGGCTCGCGTTACTGTAGAAGACGCCGTTAAACAAATCGGCAACCGTTTTGATATGATCATGGTTGCGGCGCGTCGTGCCCGTCAGATCGCCGTCCAGGGTAAAGATCCTTTGGTTGAAGAGCAAAACGACAAACCCACTGTTATCGCACTGCGCGAAATCGAACAGGGACTGGTTAACTCAGCGACTCTGGATGCCGATGAGCGTCAGAGCGTACGTGAGCGCGAAGCAGCTGAAATTGCTGCCGTGGCAGCGATTGCAGAAGGTAACTCTTCACTCTAAGGCATATTCTTAGGAGAACAGCCACTTGTATCTGTTTGAAGGTCTCAAGGAGTCTGCCGCCAGTTATCTGGAGCCGGAGCAGGTAGAATTACTCAAGCAGGCCTATCAGGTGGCGCGTGATGCCCATGAAGGGCAGATGCGCACCAGTGGCGAACCCTATATTACCCATCCGGTTGCGGTTGCCCGCATCCTGGCCGAAATGCGTCTCGACCACGAGACGCTGATGGCCGCCCTGCTGCACGACACCATAGAAGACACCCAAGTTACCCATCAGGATCTGGCCGAACTGTTCGGCGCCTCGGTGGCGGAGCTGGTGGAAGGTGTCTCCAAGCTCGACAAGATCAAATTCCGCGACAAGAAAGAGGCCCAGGCGGAAAACTTCCGCAAGATGATGATGGCCATGACTCAGGATATCCGGGTGATCCTCATCAAACTGGCCGACCGCACCCACAATATGCGCACCCTGGGCGCCCTGCGGCCCGACAAACGTCGCCGCATTGCCCGCGAAACCCTGGAAATTTACGCCCCCATCGCCAACCGTCTGGGTATTCACAATATCAAGACAGAGTTGGAAGATCTCGGCTTTCAGGCCTATTACCCCATGCGCTATCGGGTACTCAAAGAGGTGGTTCGTGCCGCCCGCGGTAACCGCAAGGAACTGATCCAAAGCATAGAAACCGCCATTCGTACCCGCCTGGAAGATGTGGGTATCAAGGGCAAGGTCAAGGGCAGGGAAAAGAACCTCTATTCCATCTACAACAAGATGCGCAGCAAAGAGCTGCAATTCCAGGAAGTGATGGATATCTATGCCTTCCGCCTGATAGTGGACTCCATAGACACCTGTTATCGGGTGCTCGGAGTAATGCACGGCCTCTACAAGCCGCGTCCGGGCAGATTTAAAGACTATATCGCCATTCCCAAGGCCAACGGCTATCAGTCGTTGCATACCTCACTGTTTGGTCCCCATGCGGTACCGGTGGAAATTCAGATCCGTACCGAAGACATGGACCAGATGGCCGACAAAGGGGTTGCGGCCCACTGGATGTACAAGAGTGGCCAGACCGGCGCCTCGGGTACCACTACCCAGCTGCGCGCCCGCAAATGGATGCAAAGCCTGCTGGAACTGCAGCAGAGTGCTTCCACCTCGTTTGAATTTGTTGAAAACGTCAAGACAGAGCTGTTCCCGGAAGAGATCTATGTGTTCACTCCCGAGGGCCGCATTCTGGAACTGCCGGTAGGCGCCACCGCAGTGGATTTCGCCTATGAGGTGCACACGGATGTGGGTAACACCTGTGTCGGCGCCCGGGTCAACCGCCAGGCCTATCCGTTGAGTCAGCCGCTGATTTCCGGGCAAACGGTCGAGATCATCACCGCCAAGGGCGCCCGCCCCAACGCCGCCTGGCTCAACTTCGTGGTTACCGGCAAGGCCCGCGCCAAAATCCGTCAGGTGCTCAAGAGCCTCAAGCAGGACGAAGCCAGCACCCTGGGTAGGCGTCTGCTGAACCATGCACTGGGCGAAACTAAGCTGGAACAGATAGATCCGGCTCAGATAGACAAGGTAGTCAAAGACACCAAACACGCCGATCTGCAATCACTGCTGGCCGACATAGGTCTTGGCAATGCCATGAGTATAGTCATAGCCCAACGCCTCAAGGGCGACAAGATAGAGCCGCAGAAGCAGCATGATGAACACAAGCTGATGCCGATCCGCGGCGCCGAAGGCATGCTGGTTACCTTCGCCAACTGCTGCCGCCCCATTCCTGGGGATGCCGTGATTGCTCACGTAAGCCCGGGCAAGGGCCTGGTGGTGCACATGGAAAATTGCGCCAACATCCGCGGCTATCAAGGCGAGCCGGACAAGTATATTCCGGTGCAGTGGGATGCCGTCGATGGCGTCGAATTCCAGGCCAACCTGAGGGTCGAAATCGTCAACCATCAGGGCGCGCTGGCGAAGATCACCAATATCATTGCCGCCGAAGGCTCCAATATTCACAATCTCAGCACCGAAGAGCGCGATGGCCGCGTCTATCTGATCAACCTGCGCATCTCGGTTCGCGACCGGATCCACATGGCAAATGTTATGCGCCGAATCAGGGTACTACCCGAGGTTCTGCGTACATCCCGTAACCGTTGATAACAGAAAAAAGAGAGAGCGTTATGGCAGAGAAGATCATCATAGCAACAGACAAGGCTCCCGCCGCTATCGGCACCTACTCCCAGGCAGTCAAAGTGGGCAGCACAGTCTACCTGTCCGGGCAGATCCCGCTGGACCCAGCCACCATGGCACTGGCCGGTGACGACTTTGAAACCCAGGTTGTACGGGTATTCGACAACCTCAAGGCCGTCTGTGAAGCCGCCGGCGGTTCCATGGCCGATATCGTCAAACTGAATATCTATATGCTGGATCTGGGCAACTTTGCCACGGTCAACGAAATCATGAGCCGTTACTTCAACCAGCCTTACCCGGCCCGCGCCGCCATCGGCGTGAAAGAGCTGCCAAAGGGTTCTCTGGTCGAAATGGACGGTGTGATGGAACTCTGAGTTCCATCCCCAATACAGGGCGCTACGGCGCCCTTTTTCATATAGGATCCCCCGCCAATGAGCCCCGAACGCTTCGCTCGCATCAACCAAATGCTGGATATGCGCCAGCCGGATCTGAGCCTGATCCTGGACAAAGTCCACAAGAGCAACAATATTTCCGCCGCGCTGCGCAGTGCCGATGCTGTGGGTATCCACGAAATTCATGCAGTCTGGCCCGATGCCGATATGCGCCTGTCCGGCAATACCGCCTCCGGCAGCCAGCAGTGGGTCAAAACCATTAAACACTATGACTTCGCCTCGGCTGCCAAGGCCTGCAAGGCGCGCGGGATGCAGCTGGTCGCCACCCATTTCGGCCCTCAGGCCCGTGACTTTAGGGAGCTGGATTACCGCCGCCCCACCGCCTTTATTGTCGGCAATGAACGTGATGGTATAAGCGCCGAAGCCCTGGCACTAGCCGACGAGCAGGTAGTGATCCCCATGGTCGGCATGGTGCAATCCCTCAATGTCTCGGTGGCGTCGGCGCTGCTATTGTATGAGGCGCAGCGTCAGCGGCAGGAGGCCGGGCTCTATGGCGCCCGCAAGCTGGACAATGACTATTGCCAGACCATGTTGTTTGAGCAAGGCCACCCCATTTATGCCAAAGCCTGTCGGCGCAAAGGCATTCCCTACCCGGCCATAGACACGCAGGGCCAGATAGTCGCCGCTGCCGACTGGTGGCAGCGGATGCGTGAACCCATCCCCGAACTGTGAAGCTTTTCAAACAACCGATTAAATATTGCGCCAGATCACAATTGTCGCCATACTGGTTTGGCCACTGCATAGCGAAACTAACAGATAATCAGATCGTTGCAGCCGCCGTGGGGGAAGCTGCAGCTACGCAGATAACAAGAACAGTTAAAGGGGACACCCCATGGAAGCATCATTCAAGAGCCCGGTGGAAATGCTCGACCACTGGGTAGAGACTCAAGGCGATGAGATCTATCTCAGGCAGCCGATCAACGGCCAATATCAGGATCTGACCTGGCGTCAGGTACAGGCCAAGGTGCAACAACTCTGCGGCGGCCTGCGTCACTTGGGGCTGCAACCCGGCGACAAGATCGCCGTGCTGTCGAAAAACTGCGCCGAATGGTTCATTACCGATCTGGCGCTGATGCACGGCGGCTATATCAGTGTGCCCATTTACCCCACTGCCAATGCTGATACCATACGCTACGTGCTGGAACACAGTGGCTGTAAGGCCATCATGCTGGGTAAGCTGGATCACTGGGCCGATCAGGAAGCCGGTGTCGGCGGTGATATTCTGCGCCTGGCAATGCCTTATGACACCATGCCGGCTCAATATCACTGGCAGCAGCTGTTGAATCTCGGTACACCTCTGGTGGATGCCCCTTATCCCGAAGCCGAGCAGGTGATGACGCTGATCTACACCTCAGGTTCCACCGGCAAGCCCAAGGGTGCCATCCAAACCTTCGGCAGCTACGGCTGGACCTGTAATGCCGTGGTGCGCGATCTCAAGACAGATGGTAAAGACAGACTGCTATCCTACCTGCCGCTGGCCCATATCACAGAGCGGGTGGCGATAGAGGGTTCCTCTTTCTATTCCGGCTCCTGCGTTGCCTTTGTCGAAAGCCTCGACAGCTTTGTTGCCGATGTGCAGCGAATGCGGCCAACCGTGTTCTTCTCGGTACCTCGGCTGTGGACCCTGTTCCAGAAGAATATTATCGATAAGGTCGGCTACGCCAGACTCAATCTGCTGCTGAAGATCCCCCTCATCGGCCATCTGGTCAAACGCAAGATCCATAAAGGGCTGGGGCTGGACAAGTGTCGTTTGCTCGGTTCAGGTTCGGCGCCGATACCGCCATCACTGGTGGAGTGGTATCACAGCATAGGTTTGGATATCTGCGAAGCCTGGGGCATGACAGAAAACTGCGCCTACTCAATCATCAACTTTCCCTTCGATGCCAGTAAGATAGGCACAGTAGGCAAGCCGGTGATCGGCTGCGAGGTCAAGCAGGCGGCCAATGGCGAACTGCTGGTGAAGAGCCCGGGATTGATGCGTGAATACTACAAGGCGCCGGAAGCCACAGCCGCCGCCTTCGATGAAGAGGGCTTTTTCCTCACAGGCGATCTCTGCGCCATAGATGCCGACGGTTGCGTCAGCATCACAGGCCGGGTCAAGGATAACTTCAAGACCGCCAAGGGCAAGTATGTGGCGCCAGTGCCGATTGAACGTAAGTTGGCGCAGGATCCCCATGTGGAACTTATCTGTGTCATCGGCCTGGGACTGCCTCACCCTGTGGCTTTGGTGCAACTCTCTGAAGGGGCGGCGCTGCAAGCCAGAGAAGAGGTGCGCGCCTCGCTCAAGGCCACTGTGGATGCGGTTAACCCCAACCTGGAATCCCATGAAACCGTGGAAGCGGTTCTGGTGGTCAAGGAGCCCTGGACCATAGAAAACGACGTGCTGACTCCGACGCTGAAAATCAAGCGCCATGTGTTGGAGAGCAGATACGCCAGCCGGATGGAAGGCATTCGCGGTGCCAAGGTTGTCTGGGAAGATGAAATCTAGAGCCGACGCTCCTTGGTTTATCTGATTATCCCGGCTTCGGCCGGGATTTTTGTGACATATTCTGTCAAAAAGAGGTTGCCTTCGGGGGGAAAAACCTTATGCTGGCAGCCCAAACACATTCATCGGTGCCGTTCTGCATGGCACCTTACTGACAGGAAAAGCGGTTTTTAATGTTGATTGCACTCTCTATTCTCGGCGGCTTCTTGATCCTGACTCTGGGAGCCGAAGCCTTGGTTCGCGGCGCCAGCGTCATCGCCCTGCGTCTGGGGATCACCCCGCTGGTGATCGGCCTGACGATCGTCGCCTTCGGCACCAGCGCGCCCGAGCTGGCAGTGAGCGTTAAGTCAGCACTGGCCGGCAGTCCGGGTATTGCCCTGGGTAACGTGGTGGGCTCCAATATCGCCAATATCGGTCTGATCCTGGCACTGACTGCGCTGATCCGCCCGATAGGGGTACAGTCACAAATGGTCAGACGCGACATTCCGCTGATGATAGGCGCCTCTATTTTGATGTGGCTGCTGGTACTCGACGGTGAACTGAGCCTGATTGACGGCGCCGTACTGACCAGCTTACTGGTAGGCTATCTGTTGCTCAGCTATTTCAGCAGCAAGGGCGAAGAGACTGATGAACCTATTGAAGGCCCCAAGAACCCTCTGCTGTCGCTGCTGTTTATCATCGCCGGTATCGGTATGTTGGTGGGCGGTGGCATACTGTTTGTCGATGGCGCGGTCGAGTTGGCCCGTACCTTCGGCATCAGCGAAGTAGTGATCGGTCTGACCATTATTGCCATAGGCACCAGCATGCCGGAATTGGTGACCTCGATTCTGGCCGCTCTCAAGGGCCAGAGCGATATCGCCATAGGTAATGTGGTTGGCTCCAACCTGTTCAACCTGCTGGGGATCCTCGGGGTTACTGCCTTGGTGCACCCAATCAGCTCAGCCGGTTTCAGCAGCCTGGACTTCAGCGTGATGCTAACCCTGGCACTGTTGGTGTTGCCCTTTGCCTGGAGCGGTTTTCGTATCGGTCGCCGCGAAGGCGCCATATTGCTGCTGGGTTACTGCGGCTATATGGGCTATCTGGTTACCCACGCCAGCGCCTGAATCTGAGTACGCCACTGGCAACTGAATGCTTCTGAAAAGCTTTGTTGCCAAGCCACAGTAGCATAAAAAATCCCGGGTTTTGACGTCCAGAATGGATAGTCAAAACCCGGGATATCATCAAGTTAATGGCTCAAGCAGCCCAGAAGCGCTCAAGAGCGAGCCGCTACATAACTCTCCATCTCAGCTATGCTGACACTGGCAATGAATTCCTGATCCAGGTAGAAGTCCACCATCTCCCCCTGCTTACGCCCCAGTATTACCTGCTCGGAGCCATCTTCATAGCTCAGCGTCATCGCCAGGGTATTGTCATCTATGGCTGACATGCTGGCACGGCTCAGTTTGACCAGCGCCGTGGTCAGATCCTTATCCAGCTTATGATTGATCTTGAAAACGGCATCGGCCGGCATATCCACCAAGGCCGGTGACTTGCCGGTAATGATGACATTTGTCACCTGCAACTTATGACCTTTGTGAATACCGCCAATTCAGGCTCTCGGGAATACTAAACCCGACTCAGATTCGAGTCTGTTCATCCAAGGAGCGAATGATGCGTAAACTCACACTGTTATTGGGCCTGAGTCTGGCCCTCTCAACCCAGGCAGCCACCATTGATGAAATCGATGCCGCTGCAAATCAAATCGACATTGACACCTTGAGCCTCTACGCCGACAACAGTCAGGGATATCAACAGGCCTACGCTAACTATCGTTTGGCTGTCAGCGCCAATATACTCGGCCAGCTTCAGACCCGGGATCAGGCCTTGGCCACAGCGGCCGAAAGCCTGGCTCAACCGAACTTCAACAAGGACGGTGAAGCTCTGGCACTTCTGTCTGCTGTTTATGGTATGCAGATAACCGCCAATCCAAGCCAATCGGCAACCCTGGGGAAAGCTGCAGGCAAGTCTCTGCAAAATGCCAGACAACTGGCGCCCAACAGCCCCAGAGTCGCGCTCATTGGCGCCATCTCCAGTTTCTATACTCCTGTCGAGTATGGTGGCAGCAGTGACAGAGCCCTGCAGGAAATTGAACGCGCCCTGAAACTCTATGCCAATCCCTGCAGCGATATCTGCTGGGGTCAGGCCGAAGCCTACACCTGGCGGGGAGTGATACAGCAACAGCTGGGGCAATCCAAAGCCGCCAGCCGGAGTTGGCAACAAGCGCTGGCACTGGATCCTGACTACGCCTGGGCGGGTTTTCTTCTGTCAAAACAAACTCAGCAATAAGGGAAGGTGCGAACCAGAGCGCCACTGGAGCTTATTCGCACCACCTTAAGGTCTCGACCGGATCTCCGCCCGGGGATCCGGTTTACTTGTGCACCGATACACGCCATTATTTGCGCTGGAGATGCGAGGACAACCGATGCAGGATCCACAGACTCAAACCGAACTCAAACTGGCCAAATACTATCTGGTCAATCTGGCCTTTTACTTTATCCCACTGTTTATTATGCCGGTGTCGCCCTGGCAATGGCTCGCCAGCCTGCTGGTTTTGCCGCCCTTTATCTACTGTTATTTTCGCGCCTATGGCGCCGATAGGGCTAAAGTGCACTGGCCAATTCTGGGGATCATCCTACTGGCTATCTTGATCACCCCTGCCAATCCGGGTTCTTTGTCGCTGTTTACCTTCGCCGCCTTCTTTATCGGCTTTTTTTATCCTCTCAGGCTGCTCTTGCCGGCATTATTGCTGATCGCCCTGGTGCTACTGGCATTGAATCAGTTGCTGGGTTTTAACGGCCTCTATTTTGTCTATTATGGCTGCGGCCTGACAGCCGCTATCTCTCTGCTTGGGGTCGCCGAGCGCAAACGCCAACAGGCCAAACGACAAGCCCGCCGTAGCGAAGAGGAGATCCGTGCCCTGGCGACCATGTTGGAGCGGGAGCGTATCGGCAGGGATTTGCACGACCTCATGGGACATCAACTCTCTTCCATCGCCCTCAAGGCCGAGCTGGCGAACAAGCTGCTGCAAAAAAATGATCTGCAAGCCAGTCGGGAACAACTCACTGAACTGGCGCAGATTGCCCGTGACAGCCTGAGCCAAATTCGCCGGGCTGTGGCCGACTATCGGCATCAGGGGCTTGATAGCTGCTGCGCCCAACTCTGTCGGCGCTTGCGCGAAAAAGGCTTGGCGGTCAGCCTGGAGGGGGAACTGCCTGTGCTGTCGCCACTGGCAGAAAGCCAACTGATACTGATCCTGACCGAACTGGTGAGCAATATTCTCAGGCACAGTGATGCCACAGAGGCACACTTGAGCTTTACCCTGGAGCCTCACCTTACTATTTGCCTGAGAGACAACGGCACTATAAGGCTCAAACCCACTCCGGGGAACGGCCTCAAAGGCATAGCCGAGCGGCTTGCCCTCTTGGGTGGAGAGCTGCAAATCGATACAGCAAAGGGGTTCAGCGCTCTTTTACTGCTGCCCAGACAACAGCTGTTATCGGCTCAGGGAGAGGGCATTGAGAAAGCAAAGAGCACAGTGAAAACCGAGAGTACCGAGAACATGGACAAGCTCGCCCAAGAGCAACACAAAAATCCCCAGGAGGGCCAGGTATGAAGATATTGCTGGCGGAAGATCAAGCCATGGTTCGCGGCGCGCTTGCCGGCCTGCTGCAACTGTCCGGGGACTTCAGCGTCACCCAGGCCACGGATGGCGACCAGGCATTGGCACTGCTCAAGACCGAGGATTTTCAACTGCTGCTGACAGATATCGAAATGCCCGGCACTTCGGGGCTGGAGCTGGCTGCCTGGGTCGCCCGAGAGCAACCTGCGCTGAAGACCATTATCATCACCACCTTTGGCCGCGCCGGCTATATCAAACGGGCGCTGGAGGCCGGTGTCTGCGGCTTCCTGCTCAAGGATGCCCCGGTGGAGGAACTGGTCGAGGCCATAGCCAAGGTGATGCAAGGTAAAAAAGTCATTGCCCCCGAACTGGCCATGCTGGCTCTTGGGGAGCAAGACCCGCTATCCGACAAAGAACGCCGTGCCCTGCGACTGGCCGCCGAGGGCAAGAGCAGCGGCGAGATTGCCGCTGCTCTCTTTATCAGTGAAGGCACGGTACGCAACTATCTGTCGGAAGCCATCAACAAGCTGGGAGCCTCCAATCGTATCGATGCCGCCCGAATCGCCAAACAAAAGGGCTGGCTGTAAGCAGGCGGGCAAGTAACAAGCATACTGCCATTACTCTGGCCTGTCAGCGGCAAGCTCTCTTTGCACAAAGAGTACACGAGACAATAACTCCTCGCGTAAACTCCTCGTCGAAGAAATTCTCTGACATCAGCTCATAAACAGGTAATACACCAGGCCCACCTTAAGCCCCAGGATCAGGATGTAAGCCATACAGTATTTGATGGTGCCGGACATGATAGCGCTGCCCTGGCCCTCCATCCGGGTCGCAGACACGGCAATGGCTATGCTCTGGGGCGAGATCATTTTCCCGCCCGTGGCTCCGGAGGTATTGGCGGCAGCCAGCCACAGCGGATCCACCTGCAGCTTTTCCGCAGCCACTGTTTGCAACTTACCAAACAGCACATTGGAGTTGGTATCGCTGCCGGTGACAAAAGTCCCCAACGCGCCAATCAAGGGGGCGATAAACAGATATGCCCCTCCGGTAATATTCACCAGGGTATGGGCCATATCTGTTATCAGACCGCTGACATCCATCACGGTTGCCATCGCCACTATGGCGGTGATGGCTATGATGGAGTTTTTCAGTTGCTTTAACGTCGCGCTGAACACCTTTAACATGCTGGCCAATGAGGCTCCCTGAAGGGTACCGCCGATAAAGGTCGCCAGAATGATCAAGACACCCGGCGTGGCTATCCAGTCAATGGTCAAACTCAGCTCCACCCCATTGGCCAGCGGAAATACCGGCTTGGAAGACACCTGAGTCAGCAGGCTCTTGATTTCCGGAAACAGCGGCGAGCACAACAGAATAAACACAAAGATCAGCAGATAGATGGCGCAGGCTTTGAAGATTTGTCCACCACTGTAGTGGCCGGTGATGCGGCACTGGTCATTGTCGATACGATAAGCGGCCGGGGTGGGCTTTTGGCGTTTTTTAGCCATCAAGGCCACCACCAGCAAACTGACCAAACTGCCGGCAAAAGCGGGCAACTCAGCTCCCAGATGAATGGCGACAAAGTACTGCGGCAGCAGTGTTGCTATTCCGCATACCAGCGAAATACCAAACACTCCCCGTATCGCCTTGAGCCCATCCCCTATGATGGCGACAATCACAAAAGGCAGCAGCAAGGTAAACAGTGCCAGCTGCGCGATAACTGCGCCGCTGAGCTCAGTCACAGGCAGGTTTACCTGCTCAGCCAGAATCGACACAGGGATCCCCACGGCACCAAACGCCGTAGGCACTGTGTTGGCCACCAGAGAAGCAATCGCCGCCTTCAGCGGCTTGAAACCCAAAGCAATCAATATCCCGATAGGAATCGCCACTGCAGTACCGTATCCGGCGGCGGCCTCGAGAAATCCGCCAAAACACCAGGAGATCAGTAACACCTGGATCCGCTTATCGTCGCTGATCCCGGCGAGAAGGTTTTTCAGTACCTCCATGCTGCGGGTTTGAAGCATCAGGTTATAGCTGAAGATGGCCCCCAGGATCACTATCACTATTGGCCACATGCCTTTGATAACCCCATAAGCCATGGCCGAGCCCAAGGTCAGTGCCGGGGTATGCCAGAAAATGGTTGCCTCGACCAGGGTCAGTAACAGAGTGATTAACACCGCCTGATGTATCGGCATCTTGATTTTCAGGATCAGCAGGATCATGACCAAGAGCGGTAATACGCCCAGGGAAAACAGCAAATACTCGTGCATAGGATTCCTTAAATGACCAGAGATAGAGTGAATTGCATGATGGATTACGTCCCAAAGCCTGGGGGTGAAGCTGGGTAGGCCTTGAGCGGGAACTCCAACCTGCTCAAGGCCTTGCCACAAGGCTTCAGCTGAATGTCAGCAAGGGGGACAGACACAGCAAGGCGCCGGTCGCGATAACTATGTAGAGAGACAAGCCCTTATATTTATGCAGCGCAGGCACCCGATAGACCAGGTAAGCCGGGATCAAACATCCCACCAGGCCGAAGATCGGGCTGCTGATGCTGGTAAAGCTGAGCACAGGCGCATTGAAACAGATGGCGCCCCAGGCAAGCAGTATGGTGAACAAAATAATGCCGCGATTGACATACTTGGTATTGATCTTCTCTTCCGCAGTGGTGCGCCTCAGCAAGTTCATGGTCAGGCCATAACAGGCTTCACGAAACCCCATGTAAACCGCAAAGAAGGCTGTCATAACGGCAAAAATATTCAGGATCAGGCTGAACAGCTTGATGGTGTCTCCGGGGATTCCCTGAGCCACCATGGCCAAGGCGGAGATATTCTCATCGTAGGCTTTTAGCGCTTGGTCATGCCCCATGGCCAGGCTGAAAGACACGGCATAGAAAAATACCACCACAAACAAAATGCCAAAGGCCAACTTCATCGCTCTCTGAGCCTTGTAGCGCGCCACCTCTATCGACTTTTCCCTGGCGCGATAGGAGATCACCAAAGGGCTCAGGTTGGTCACAAACAGAATCGATGACAGGGTAAATGGCAGCATGACGATAGTGTCTTTGAAGCCACTCTGGGGAGTGGGAACCGCACCTATGTTATTCAGATCCCACTGCTCTATCATCATGAAACCCAGTATCGCTATCACGCTCAATTTGGTGAGTACCATAAAGGATGAAACCTTGAATAGCAGCGCCTCGCCTCTGGATGCCAGACTCACCAGGATGCAAACCAGTGCCAACCCGTAGAAAGGATTATCGGACAACAGCTGTTTGGTGAGGCCAAAACTCTGCAGGAAAGAAGCGCTGTCATTGGTAATTGCGGTCGAATAAACCAATACCCAAATCACCAACATCAAGAAATAGAGCACACCCAGTAATATTCCCCAGTTTTTCCCCAGATAACCGGAAATCACATCCGGATAATCCCGGCATTTGGGAGATTCCACCAAGGTATTAATAAATAGTTTCTGAAACATATACATGGCTGGATAGCCAATAATGGCCGATAGCAGGAATACCCAAAGTCCCATCAAGCCTATTTGAATGGGCAGAAATACTATCCCCGCGCCAATGGCCATGCCTATACTCATGACCACCCAGCCCCAGTCCGTGCTGTCGAAGCGGGTTGCCGCCTTCCACTGTGCCGAGCCCCTGGTGATTTCTACTGCCGATATTGCTGCTGTCATTACGCCCCCTGGTTCAATTATTTTTTATTTATTTTTTGAACCATTTAATATTCAAGGAATATAAATTCCTAATGTATTTTCATTAATCTCAATGAGTTAAATATGGGGCCAAACCTGTATGATTATTGTAAATAGATAAAGTCTACCTCGGCAGATGTATAGACTAAGTTAAGCCAAATACGGCTCAAATATTGAAACCGCTCTGCTTTAGCAAACATTCCGGCGAAATTTGTATTGGCAATCCAATCGATCAATATGAAATTGGCCATCCGCAGATGAACTATCTTTCACACTTCCAGCATCCAATGAATATATTTTCATCATAAGTGCATAGAAGTTAATTTATATGAGTTTACCCAAACGCTGCGAATACGGATAAAAAGAGTGCCTGTAGCTGGTTTTCGGGTTCACCGCCGAGGCTAAAAGCTTTACCATGACTCGGCGACCAGCAAAGGCTTGTTACCCGAAGGCTGTTGTTTGGACGAGAAGAATCAGGGATCCAGTTAGCCCAAGTTAAGGAGAACAATCAATGCGTTGCAGACATTGCGGCTCAGACAATATCAGACACTTCAAAGCCATTCATGCCGAAGGCACAACAGAAGTTTCAGTCAGCGCCTCGGCCAAACCCGTGTGGAACAACCAGCCCTTCTCTGTGCATGGAAAACAAAAACTCAAGGGTGGCGCCCAACTGCAAACCGAACTGGCCAAGCGCTGCTCGCCGCCATCTGACCCTCAGCCCTTGGTGCTATTTCTGGCGGCTTTCCCCGGACTACTCTTGGGCGGCTACCTGGGGTTTCAGGCAGGCAGCAACTGGAGCAGTTTTTGGCTGGGAGTGCTGTGCTTTTTTGTCTCCTGTTTTACTCTGATCCTGAGCGCCGATTGGCTGTGGAAAAACTACTTGGGAGGGCGAAAGTCGATGCAGCAATACCAGGCGGCACTGAATCAATGGCAGAACTCCTGGTACTGTGGCAAGTGTGCCAAAGTCAGTATTTTTTAAACCTTCTTGCCTCTTTGCCGTCACTCATCAGGCCTTGGGAATAACCATGAATCACATCTCAGACATTCAGCAACTGGAAAGCCAACTGCGTAGCGCCATGTTGAATTCGGATATCAATTTGCTGGATAGACTGTTGTCGCCTCAACTGATATTCACCAATCACCTGGGGCAAGTGCTCGGCAAAGCAGAGGATCTGCATGCCCACAGCTCAGGCCTGCTCAACATCACTCGGATAGACATCCTGGCCGAAGAGATACGGCTGCATCAGGGGACTACGATAGTGTCGGCGGAGGTGAATATTCAAGGCAGCTATGCCAAAGCGCCGACCAACGGCCGTTTTCGCTTTACCCGGGTTTGGCTGCACAGGACAACCGGCTGGCAACTGATAGCGGCTCACTCGAGCCTGCTGGTTTGAGCACTGGGTTTTACGACGAACTACTGATTTCATGGTGACCATTTTATGACCAAAAACCCACAGCAGACCAGGCTATGCCAATATCAGCAGCATATGCTGATGACAAAGCTCGAGGCTGAGCCAGGCAAGTTGAAACTCGTCTGGCGCAGCAGGCAAACGCAACTGAAATACGCGCTTTGGGGACTACTGGCGATGCTTGCCGGAATTCTGGGAGTACTGGTGTTGGACCCCGCCAGACAGGACACTTGGTTTACGGCTGCCATCATAGCTATAGTGCTGGGGCTCAGCGGCATCATCATGGGCCTGAACCTCTACCGCCTGCTCAAACCCGTTACTCTGGATCTGCAACAGGGCTGCTTCTTCCGGGGCGGAAAAAGCAAGCCTCTCAGTCAACTCTGCCGCATAGAGGTGCAACGCAATACCTATAACGAAAGATTCAGAAGTCACATGCTTGAACACCTGACTGACGAAGAGCTCATAAGTGTCAGCGTGGTACTCTGTTTTGCTGAGCGTGAGCGACTCGGTTTTGGCCTGTTCAAACCTCAAAAGCAGGCCACAGACAAGGCCAGAGCCTACGCACAAACACTCGCCGAACTGATAGGCTTTAACGGCGAAATAACAGTTACCCAGGGTTCAGGCCTGGGCCGTTAAGTTACGCTACTCTTTAGCCAAGCCTGACAAACCAAAGGGGCCAGCTGTTAACTTAATTCAATGATTATGTTGATATATTTATACACACAAAAACAAAGGGAATTAGATTTGCGCTCGGAGGATGGCAGCGTTAAGGTATCGCGGCGAATCATAACTACCAAGAAGGAACCATGATCGACAGTAAGCAGCGATATTTTGCCGAGCAAGATATCAAAGCCCCCGCCACCCCTCTTCCCAAACACGCCTTGTTCAATACCCTAAGCGACCTGATAGTCGCTCTCTGTTTTCTACTGGGCAGCTTCTTTTTTCTCACAGATGTTCACACTATTATCGGCGCCTGGCTGTTTGTAATAGGCAGTGTTCAGCTACTGATAAAGCCCCTGGTCACCCTGCTGAACTGGTGGCGCTGACAGATTAATCTGCCACCAATATATCAGGGCTTTTGCCATACACTCGCCCCCAGGCAGAAGCCCTGCCACCATTGCTCCACACTTTACCCAGCCGATAAACGCAACGCATTGCCAAGGGCTATTTCTCTGATAGTATATGTATAAATTCACAGTAATCCGGTGCTAAAGGTTTGCAGAGACTGGATCTTATTGCTATCACCGAGCTCAAGGGCGTAGCCGCTAAAATGGCTGAGAAACTGCACAAGCTCGGAATCAACACGGTACAGGATCTGCTGTTCCACCTGCCGCTGCGCTACGAAGACAGAACCCGCATCTACCCCATAGCCAGCCTTACTCCCGGCAGCTACGGCACCATAGAAGCCGAAATTCAGTCCAGCCAGATCATCAATGGCCGCAAGCGTATGTTGATCTGCAATGTCCGTGATGACAGCGGCACCATGACCCTGAGGTTCTTCAATTTCTCAGCCGCCCAGCGCAATGCCATGCAACAAGGTCTGACCATTAGAGCCTACGGCGAAGTGCGCCGAGGTAACCACCAGGCCGAGATCATTCATCCGGATTACAAGATACTCAAGGGCGACGAACCGCCCAACCTCAGTGAAACCCTGACACCCATCTATCCCACCACTGAAGGGCTCAAGCAGGCCAGTTGGATGAAATTGACCGAGCAGGCTCTAAACCTGCTGCAGGAGGACGGACTGCAGGAGTTGCTGCCCGAGGCGCTGCGCCCCAATCAGCAAAGCCTGGCTCAGGCGGTGCGCACCCTGCATAGGCCCCCGGCGGATGTCGATATCTACCGTCTGGAACAGGGGCAACACCCGGCGCAGCAACGCCTGGTGCAGGAAGAACTGCTGGCGCATAACCTGTCTATGCTCAAGCTCAGGGAGCGCAGTAATCATGACAAAGCCGTGCCTTTGCCCGCCACCGGCGCTTTACTCAATCCCTTCCTCGCCGCCTTGCCCTTTAAACCTACGGGGGCGCAGCAGCGAGTGGTGGCAGATATCGGCCGCGATATTGAAAAGCCGCAACCCATGATGCGCCTGGTTCAGGGCGATGTTGGCTCGGGCAAGACCCTGGTGGCGGCCATGGCCGCACTGCAGGCGATAGAAAACGGTTATCAGGTGGCCATGATGGCGCCCACAGAGCTGTTGGCCGAGCAACATGCAATTAATTTCAGTCAATGGCTGGAGCCATTGGGGCTCAAAGTCGGCTGGCTGGCGGGCAAGCTCAAGGGCAAGGCCAGGGCCCAGTCGCTGGAGGATATCGCCTCCGGCAGTGCCCACATGGTGATAGGTACCCACGCCATCTTTCAAGAGCAGGTACAGTTTCACAAGCTGGCGTTGATCATCATAGATGAGCAACACAGATTCGGCGTACATCAGCGCCTGGGGCTGAGAGAGAAAGGCATCAGCCAGGGTTTTCATCCCCACCAGCTGATCATGACGGCGACCCCTATTCCCCGCACCCTGGCGATGACCGCCTATGCGGACCTGGATACCTCCATCATCGACGAGTTACCGCCGGGGCGAACCCCGGTCACCACAGTGGCCATCAGTGACAGTCGGCGTCAGGAGGTGATCGACAGGGTACGTCAGGCGGCGCTCAATGACGGTCGCCAGGCCTACTGGGTCTGCACCCTTATCGAAGAATCCGAAGTGCTCGAATGCCAGGCAGCCGAAGACACCTGCGAAGAACTGCGTGCCGCCCTGCCGGAGCTGAGCATAGGCCTGGTTCATGGCCGTATGAAGAGCGCCGAAAAACAACAAGTCATGGACAGCTTCAAACGCGGCGAACTCAAGTTGTTGGTGGCCACCACAGTCATTGAAGTGGGGGTCGATGTGCCCAACGCCAGTCTGATGATCATCGAGAACCCGGAGCGGCTGGGGCTGGCGCAGTTGCACCAGTTGCGCGGCCGGGTCGGTCGTGGCGCCGTGGCCAGCCACTGCGTCCTGCTGTACAAGGCGCCGTTGTCACACACGGCCACCAAACGGCTTGGAGTATTGCGCCAGAGCAACGACGGCTTTGTCATTGCCCAAAAAGATCTGGAGATCCGCGGCCCGGGTGAAGTACTGGGCACCCGCCAGACAGGTATAGCCGATATGAAGGTGGCCGATCTGGTACGGGATCAGGCGCTTATTCCTCACATCCAGAAACTGGCTCGCCACGTGATGAGCCAGGCACCGGAGAATGTCGATGCCATCATTCAGCGTTGGCTGGGCGACCGGCAGCAGTATGTTCAGGCCTAGTGCGCTAAAAAGGTCACAAAGTTGCCGAGAGTTCAGCCGGGATTCAAGTCAATCACCACAGGATCTGCTCTACTGGCAATATTTCACAAATAAATCCTGCTGCCAGGCGGCCGAACGCTGGACAAGATGGCCAATATTTGCAGAATGGGAGAGGCGCTGCCTCACAGGTATCAATGAAAGGAAATCCAATGCAAGTCAATCAAGAAGATAGAATCGCGCCGCAGGAAAAGTCCTCTGGCAACAGTGGCATTGCTATCATCCTATTGGTGTTGGTATTGCTGATTGCAGGAGGAGCCTACTACTATTTCAGCGGCGAACAAGAGCCGCAGCAAGCAGCAGAGCCCACCCAGGTTGAACTCCCCGAACCCGCTCCCAGCGAACCGCTGCAAACCCAAGTCCAGGTGCCTGAACCTGAAACCGTACCCGAGCCAGAACCTGAAGTGGTTCAGCCCGAAGTCGAGCAGGAACAACCTCTGCCTTCACTGGCCGAAAGTGATGAATATGTTCATGAAAAGGCCGTGGCAATGGCTGATGGCATGAAGATAGAGCCACTGCTGGTTGAACAAGATCTGGTACGCCAGTTCGTGGTGTTTGTCGATAATCTGGCCCAAGGCGAACTGGCCCGTAAAACCAGTCCGATGAAAGGCCCGAGCGACACCTTCACAGTATCTGAAATCTCCAACAAGACCTATCTGGATCCGGATAGCTACCACAGATACGACCTTTACGCCGACTTCCTCACCGGCCTCAACGACGAGCAGTTGCTCAACACCTATCGTCAGTTGTCGCCGCTGCTGGAGCAGGCCTTCGATGAGCTGGGTTACCCCAACCTCAAATTCGATGAGCGGATGCAACAAGCCATCAAGGTGCTGTTGGCAACCCCAGTGATAGAAGATCCTATCGAGCTGTACGCCATCAGCGTGAACTACAAGTTTGTCGATCCCAAACTGGAAGCCCTGCCCAACGCGCAGAAAATGCTGGTACGTATGGGTCCCGACAACACTCGTAAGATCAAGACGGTACTGCGGCGGCTGCAGAGCCAGCTGAGCAACTGAGCGGCATCTGAATCACCCGGCGCCCGCCGGGTGATTCCCTTGTTAGCGAAAAGTTGTAACTGATCTTTAGCTGTAACCTAAACCCCTTCTTAAAACCCGTACTTTCAGTGTAGAATATGGCCCTTTGTACCGGTGTTTCAGAGGGAACGGGCAATCGGTACGGCGGTCGCATTCCGACCCGACAGATTCACTCCCTCACGACCCGTAAGGGATAGCAACAAAGATCTGTGTCAGAGGCAAAGCAGTGCAACTAGCGTTCAGTATTCTCTCCTGGGGAGCCTGGTCCCCGGAGTATCAACAGCAGCAAGATTGGCAGCAGTGGCAAAGTAGCAACTGCGCCCTTGATGACAGCGATCGCATTGCCCCCAAGTTACCCCAGGTTGCCGCCATGCAGCGGCGCCGTTTCAGCCGCCTGAGCAAGATGATGCTGGAAGCCGCCTTTCAGGCTGAAGCCCCCAGCCAATGCCGCAGCGTATTTGCCTCGCGCCATGGCGAACTCAATCGCACCATAGAACTGCTGCAGGATATTATTGCCAGGCAGCCACTCTCTCCCATGGGTTTCAGCCAATCTGTTCACAACACCGCCAGCGGTCTGTTTGGCATAGTCACGGGTAACACAGGCGCTTCAACTTCAGTGGCGGCGGGCACAGATACCCTGTCCCAAGCCATGTTGGAAGCCTGGGCCCAGTTGGCCGAGGACCCCAGCCCCCTGCTATTGGTGTTCGGCGATGACCCTGTGCCGCCAGTCTATGATGAATTTACCCAAGAGATGGAACTGCCGCTGGCCTTGTCTCTGCAGCTGGCCCCGGCCAATGTTACCGGCATAGCCCGAGTTACCCTGAGCCAGCAGACCGGCGCCGGGCAGCCGCTGAGCTTCGGCGCCCTGCTGCAGGCACTGGCAAACGGCACGGCAATCCAGGGGCAACTGGCCCATTGGCATTGGCAGCTGGAACCCTCAAGGGAGCCGCTATGACAGCCCCGGAAACCGGTATCGGCTATTTTCCCCGTTGGCTCGCCGGCATCAGCTGTTATATCGCCTTCGGCCTCGGCGGCTTGCTGAGCTCCTTGACCATTTTACCTGTGCTGAGGTTCTGGCCCGGCGAGCGCGATGTGCGCATTCAAAGAGTACAAAAAGCAGTGCACTACATGTTCCGCGGCTTCGTGCATATGTTGACCTGGGCCGGCGTGGTCAGGGTCAGCACGGTAAATCTGCAGCGATTACGGCAGGCCAAAGGCATGGTGGTGATTGCCAATCACCCCACCCTCATAGATGTGGTGGTGTTAATCAGCCTGATGCCCAATGCCGGCTGCATAGTAAAACAGGGACTGTGGCGTAACCCCTTTCTGCGCGGAGTCGTCTCCGCCGCCGGCTATATTCCCAATCGCGGCGCCGAGCTGCTGCTACAGGACTGCCGTGAAGTGTTGGCCAGAGGCACCAATCTGATCATCTTTCCCGAGGGCACCCGCACGGTAAAAGGCGCAGTGATCAATCCCTTTGCCCGCGGTTCGGCCAATATCGCCCTACGCACCGGGGCCGATATTCTGCCAGTGGTACTCAGGGTGGTTCATCCCGGACTCACCAAACAGGATCCCTGGTACGAAATCCCGAGACGCACCATACAGATGCAAGTGGAAACCGGGGCAAGCATAGCGCATCTGAGGTATGATGCCGAAAGCGGTGGCGATGCCCGGATGGCGCGCCAACTCACCAGAGATCTGGAAACCTATTACAAACAACAATTAGATATAAATTATGAGCTTACATAACGAAATTAAACAGCTAATCATAGATTGCCTCGATCTTGAGGATATCAGTATCGACGATATAGATACCGAAGCACCGCTGTTCGGTGAGGGGTTGGGACTGGATTCCATCGATGCACTTGAGCTGGGCTTGGCGATCAAGAAACAGTTCGACGTCAAGATCGAAGCCAACTCAGAGGCAACCAAGGCCCACTTTTACAGTGTTGCCAGCCTTGCCGCGTTTATCGAATCCCAGCGCGCGTAGGAGGTGCTCATGCAAAGCCGTGAACAGATATTGGAAATGCTGAGCAAGATCCTGGTCGATGAGTTTGAAGTGGATGCCGAGGCGATAACCCCTGAGGCTTCCCTCTATGAAGAGCTGGATCTGGACAGCATAGATGCGGTGGATCTGGTGATCAAACTGCAGCAGCTGACCGGCAAAAAGATCCAGCCCGATGAATTCAAGTCGGTACGGACGGTCAACGACGTGGTTAACGCCATCGAGGGACTGGTTAAAGACTGATGCGTGCCCTGGCTCAGACAGTCACGGCCCTGTTGCTGCTGGGATATCCCCTGGCGGTATATCTGGGGCTGAACTATCTGCCGGGCAATGGCCTGGCACTCTTGCTGGCGGCCTTGCTCGGTGCCAGGTTGCTGCTGGGGAAGCAAAAGCTCAAGGCGCTGGCCGCCCCGGTCGTTCTGGGGTTACTGCTGGCGCTCGGCAGCCTGCTCGCCAAGCGTCAGGACTGGCTGCTGTACTACCCTGTGCTGGTCAATGCCTGCATGCTGGTGCTGTTTGCCTCTTCGCTGCTTAAAGGTCCCAGCATGGTGGAACGTCTGGCCAGGTTGGCCGAGCCGGATCTGCCCGAGGAAGCCAGGCCCTACCTGGTAAGGGTCACACAACTCTGGTGCGGTCTGTTTGTCTTCAACGGCGGCACGGCGGCTTATACGGCGCTGTTTACCAGCCTGGAGACCTGGACCCTGTACAACGGCCTGATAGCCTATCTGCTGATGGGGCTGCTCGGTGGCGGAGAATGGCTCTATCGCCACTTTTGTCTGAAGCGATCATAAAGGGACAGTTATGACAGAGTTATTGAAAACCTGGCTTACCCAAGGCCCCGCAGGGCAACAACTGATCAGTTTTAACCACCATGACATAGTCACGGGTTCACTGTTCGCCACCCAGGTCTATCATCTGCATCAGCGCCTGCAAGCCCGGCCGGAAAAGCGTTGGTTACTGGCCTGCGACAGCAGCGATCTGTTCGCCGTTGGCCTCTGCGCCGCCCTGTTGTCGGGCAAGCAGATCATACTGCCGGCCAACACTCAGCCGGGTACTCTCAGCGAACTGACCCAGGAGTTTGATGCCATAGTGTCAGACCGCCCCCTGTGTGAGGGCAAGATCTGGCTCGAGCTGAAAAAAGAGCTGTCACTGCCCCACTCGCCCTGGCCGCAGATGGCCGAGGGGGATGAGTTCGGCGAACTGCTGCTGTTCACCTCAGGCTCCAGCGGCCAACCCAAGGCGGTTCGCAAGCGTCTGCAGCAACTGGATGCCGAAGTCAGTGTGTTGGAGCAGACCTTCGCCGCTCACCTGCCACACTGCAGCGTGATTGCCACCGTCAGCCACCAGCATATCTATGGCTTGCTGTTTAAGATTCTCTGGCCACTGGCGGCCAGTCGCCCCTTCCTCAGCGATCTGGTGGAATACCCGGAAACCCTGAGTTATTACACCGCCCTATTTCCCAACCTGTGCCTGATCAGCAGCCCGGCGCAGCTGTCGAGGCTGCCGGATGCGCTGGAGCATGAACGCCAGCTGCACACTCCCAGCCTGATCTTCAGCTCCGGCGGGCCCCTGAGCCTGGAAGCCGCCCAAGGGGTCAAGCGCTGCTACGGTAGCCTGCCAATCGAGGTCTACGGCAGCACGGAAACCGGCGGCATAGGTTATCGGCGCCAACAGAGCAGCGACACGCCCTGGCAGGCCTTTGCCCCCATGGAGCTGAGCAATGACAGCGACGGCGCTTTGCTGCTGCGCTCGCCCTATCTCGAAGACGACGGCCAATACCGCTGTGAAGACAAGGTTCGGCTGCTGGGCGAAGGCCAATTCTGCCTCGAAGGCCGCTTGGACCGCATCGTCAAGATAGAGGAAAAGCGCCTGTCTCTGGTGCAGATGGAAACCTTGCTCAACGCCCATCCCTGGGTGACCCAATCGCATCTGGTGCTGCTGGAAAACCCCAGGGTACAACTGGGCGCGGCGGTAGAGCTTTCCGCCGCCGGTAAGGCACAGCTGGAAGCCGAGGGCAAACTCAGCATCAACAACGCCCTCAAGGCCCATCTGCTGAGCCAATTTGAACGTGTGACTCTGCCAAGGCGCTGGCGCTATCCACAGCAGCTGCCGCTCAACGCCCAGGGCAAGTTGCTCAAAAACGATATTCTTGAGCTGTTTGATCATGATTAAGTCTGTTCTTCCGCCCATTCTTCAACACCGGCATCAGGACAATGAAGCCAGTTGGTGCCTGAGCATTCCGGCCGAGCTGCCTATGTTTGCCGGCCACTTTCCCGGCCAGCCGGTATTGCCCGGCGTGACTCAACTGGACTGGGCCGTGCGTCTCGGCAGCCAGGCATTCGGCTATGATGCCGAAGTCGCGGTACTCGAGGTGCTCAAGTTTCAGCAACTGCTGTTGCCGAATATGCAAGTCACCCTCAGCATCAGCAATAACCCCGCCAAGGGCAAATTGAGCTTCAGCTACAGCGACGGCGAACAGAAGTTCGGCTCGGGTCGTATCGCCTTCAAGACAGAGGCCAAGCAATGAAGCTGGCGCTGATCATCCCCAATTACAACCACAGGGGCCATATCGCTGCGACGCTGGAAGCCCTCAAACCACTGGGGCTGCCCTGCTTTTTGATCAACGACGGCAGCGACGATGAGACCCGCTATCTGTTGCAACAGTTGGCCGAACAACACAGCGACTGGGTCAGCCTGCTGCATCACCCTTATAACCGCGGCAAGGGCGCCGCCGTGATGACAGGCCTGCGCGCCGCCTGGGCCACGGGTTTTTCCCATGGCCTACAGGTGGACGCCGACGGCCAACATAATCTGGAAGATATTCCGGCGCTGATAGCCAGAGCACAGCTCAACCCCAAGGCGCTGATCTCCGGCCTGCCGCAATATGATGATTCCGTGCCCAAGGGTCGGCTCTACGGCCGTTACCTGACCCATTTTTGGGTCTGGGTCGAGACCCTGAGCCTGGATATCCGCGATTCCATGTGCGGCTTTCGAATCTATCCACTGGCGGCCACCGAGGCCCTGCTTAGCAGCGAAGCCCTCGGCGAGCGGATGGACTTTGATATCGAAGTCATGGTGCGTCTCTACTGGCGCGGTGTTGCCATAGAACATATTCCCACCAAGGTGATCTACCCGGAAGACGGCAGCAGCCATTTTCAGGGGCTGGCCGACAATGTAAGGATCAGCAAGCTGCACACCAGGCTGTTTTTCTCCATGCTGTGGCGCAAGCTCAAGGGGCAGAAACTGGGGCCAACCCAAGCGGCACAAGACAACCCCCAAGGCGCTCATTGGTCTAACGTCAAGGAGCGGGGCAGCTACTGGGGTATCAAGCTGCTGGCCGAAAGCTATCGTTTCGGCGGCCACTGGCTGGCACGGGCGATCATGTACCCGGTGATCTGTTATTTCTTTATCACGGGGCGACAGGCCCGCGAGGCGTCACAAGCGTTTCTAAAGCGGGTACAGGCACTGGAGCCACAGCACCCGAGCCTCAGTCAGCCGGTGACTTGGCGCGACAGCCTGCGCCACTTCTTCGCCTTTGGCAATGCCGCGCTGGATCGCATCGATGCCTGGTGCGATCGCATTCGCTTGCAGCAGGTGGAGTTCAGCGACCGTCAGCAGCTGGCCGAGCAGTTACAAAGCGGCCAGGGAGCCGTGTTGCTGGTGTCTCACCTTGGCAATATCGAGCTGTGCCGCGCCATCTCCATTCACCAGCGCAAGGTGAAGGTCAATGTGATGGTGATGACCCGCAATGCCGAAAACTTCAACCGGGTGCTCAAGCAGCTGAACCCGGACAGTGAACTCAACTTACTCCAGGTCACCGAACTCAATCCGGCCACCTCCATGTTGTTGCAAAGTAAGGTCGAGGCCGGAGAATTGGTGGTGATTGCCGCCGACCGCACCTCCAGCCACAGCCCGGGTCGCACGGTGAAAGTGCCGTTCCTCGGCGAAATGGCGCCCTTCCCCCAGGGCCCCTTTATTCTGGCCGGTCTGCTGGACTGCCCCATCTACACCATGTTCTGCCTGCGGGAGCAGCAGGGCTATAAGGTCTGGCTCGAGCCCTTCGAGCAGAGCCTCAAAGGCCCGAGAGCCAAGCGGCAGCAGCGACTGCAACAGGCAGCAGGCCTCTATGCCCAGCGACTGGAACATTTTGCCCGCAAGGCACCACTGCAGTGGTTTAACTTTTTTGATTTTTGGCGGCAGGACCAAGTTGCTGACCGCCCCAAGGACAATTCATGAGCGCAACAGTTCTGGCCGCCAAGACGGTCGGCTTCGGCCAAACATCACTGACATTGGAACAGGTGGTCGCCATCGCCAAAGGAGCGCCGGTAACCCTCAACGCCAGTGCAGAGTACCGTGACTATATCCAGCGCGGCGCCCGCTTTATCGACAGCCTGCTTCATGAAGAAGGCGTGGTCTATGGGGTCACCACAGGCTACGGCGATTCCTGTACCGTCAATGTCGGCCCGGATCTGGTACACGAATTGCCGCTGCATCTGTCGCGCTTTCATGGTTGCGGCATGGGCAAGGTGCTGGAGATCCCCCAGGCCAGAGCCGTGATGGCCTGTCGCCTCAACTCACTGGCCGTGGGTAAGTCCGGTGTCAGCTATGAGCTGCTGGAGCGTATAGCCCTGCTGCTGAATCTCAACATAGTGCCGGTGATCCCGGAGGAAGGCTCTGTGGGTGCCAGCGGCGATCTCACGCCACTGTCTTATCTGGCCGCCGTACTGGTTGGCGAGCGGGAGGTCTTCTATCAAGGACAGCGCCGCGCCACCAGCGAGGTCTACGCCGAACTTGGGATCAGCGCCCTCAAGCTCAGGCCCAAAGAGGGCCTGGCACTGATGAACGGCACCGCCGTGATGACGGCGCTGGCTTGTCTGGCCTATGACAGGGCCGAGTACCTGAGCCGCCTGTGCGCCCGCATTACCGCCATGGCCTCACTGACGCTCAAGGGCAACTCCAACCATTTCGACGAGATACTGTTTGCCGCCAAGCCGCATCCGGGGCAGAACCAGGTCGCGGCCTGGATCCGTGAAGACCTCAACCACCATGAGCACCCACGCAACTCTGACCGACTGCAGGACAGATATTCGATTCGCTGCGCGCCGCACATTATCGGGGTCTTGGCCGATGCCCTGCCCTTTATGCGCCAGTTTATCGAGACCGAACTCAACAGCGCCAACGACAACCCGATAGTGGACGGCGAGGGGGAACATATTCTCCACGGTGGCCACTTCTATGGCGGCCATATCGCTTTTGCCATGGACAGCCTCAAGAATGCGGTGGCCAATTTGGCGGACCTGCTGGACAGGCAGATGGCTCTGGTGATGGATCCCAAATTCAACAACGGCCTGCCGGCCAACCTGTCGGCCAGCCAGGGCGAGCGCAGCCCCATCAACCACGGTTTCAAGGCAGTACAGATAGGTTGCTCGGCCTGGACCGCCGAGGCACTGAAACACACTATGCCCGCCAGCGTGTTCTCGCGCTCTACCGAGTGCCACAACCAGGACAAGGTCAGCATGGGCACCATTGCCGCCCGTGATGCCCTGCGGGTATTGGAACTGACCGAGCAGGTGGCCGCCGCCGCACTGCTGGCCATGAGTCAGGGGATCCGCCTGCGCCTGCTCGGCGGTGAACTGGAACGTGAGTCGCTGACCGAGTCAGTAGCTACCACCCTGGCGCAGCTGGAAGCCGACTTTGAACTCTTGATTGAAGACAGGCCGCTGGAAGCCTTGTTGCGGCAAACCCTGGCCAAGATCCAAGCCGGGGAGTGGGAGGTGTGCCGATGAAAGCCATCCTCAGCACTGAAATAGAGCTGGAGATCCCCTTCCACGATGTCGATTCCATGGGCATTACCTGGCACGGCAACTATCTGCGTTATTTTGAGATAGCCCGCTGCAAGCTGCTGGACAGGTTCGACTACGGCTACAGCCGAATGCAGGAGTCAGGTTACGCCTGGCCGATAGTAGATCTGCAGCTGAAATACGTCAAACCCAGCCGTTTCGAGCAGAAGATCCGGGTGAGTGCCGCCTTGGTTGAGTGGGAAAATCGGCTGAAGATTAACTACCAGATTTGCGACGCCACCAGCGGTGAGCGCCTCACCAAGGGCTACACCATACAGGCCGCAGTGGATATGCAGACTCAGGAACTGTGCTTGGTGACCCCGCCGGTATTCCGCGAGCGCCTGGCGCCCTTCATCGCGGCCGCCGAGGCCAAACCATGAAACCCTCAGCTTTCGGCTTTCGGCTCACTCGGCAGCCCGCCTTACTGCTTGGGCTGCTGGGACTGGTTTGGTTTGGTGCCGCTTGCAGCAACATGGCTTTAGGGGAAGTGGCGCCAGCCACTATGGCATTAGGAGAAGTGGCGCCAGCCACTATGGCATTGGGAAAAGTGGCGCCGGCTGATAACACTCAGACAGAGCCGGTGGCAGTATTGGCCGCCGAAGCCAAGGGAAAAATCAGGCCGGAGGCGCAGGCATTCGACAAACTCTTTGCCAACCTGGCCACAGAGCAGGCCCTGCAGCAGTTAAGCACTAAGATGGCTCTCAGCGACAGCAGCCGAGGCCAGTTTGAGCAAGTGCGCTGGCTCAGGGTACTGAAGCAGCCACTTCGCAGCAGCGGCGAATTTCTGTTTCAGCGAGAGCTGGGCATGCTCTGGCAACAGCAGACTCCCTTCGGCAACCTCTTGCTGCTGAAACAGGGCGAGCTTATCCAGCAGGACAGCCAAGGCAAGCTCAGTGTTACCAAGGCCAATGCCGGCCCGGCGGCCGTGGCTGAAATGCTGCCGCGCATGATGCAATCCCTGCTCTCCGGTGATATTCAGGCATTGAGCCAGGGGTTTGAACTCTATCTGCTCAATGACCAAGCGGGTCATTGGCAACTGGGACTCAAGGCCAAGGAGCAGACAATGGCGGCTCTGCTGCCGCAAATGGTGCTCGAAGGCAATCAGGATCTCGAATCTCTGACCCTGCTGGCCAAGAACGGCGATATCAGCCAGATATTCTTCTCTGAACTGGATAAATCCCCACTCAATGACAGCGAGCGCGCTCGCTTCTTTCCCGAGGTGACCCCCTGATGTCGCCTCGCCCTGAACCCGCTCGTCCCTGGCTCTCGGCGCCGGTTGGCCTGCTGTTGTGGCTGGGGCTGCTGACGCTGCTTATTCTGCTTGGCGTCTGGCAGTGGCAACAGGGCGGCCGTATTCAGAGCGATATTCTCGCCATGCTGCCCAAGGTACAGGAAGATCCGCTCGCCGAAGCGGCGCTGAAACGCATGGAGCAGAAACTGGGCAATCAAGTGTATATCGGCCTGATTGCCAAGGATAAGCCTCAGGCGATCGACGCCGGCAAACAGCTACTGAGTGCGCTGGAAAAGGAGCAAGGCGCCTTTAAGAGAGTGCGCAGCGCCGAGGCCGACAGCTTCAGCGCTCTGGGGCGTTTCTATTTCCCCTATCGCATGGGGCTGCTCAGTGACAGCCAGAGGCAGCAACTCGCTAGCGGTGAATTAACCACTCTGATTCAAAACGCGCAGCAACAGCTCTATAGCGCCTTTGGCGCCGCCGGCAGCGACCTGATTGCCGAAGATCCGCTGTTGCTGTTCCCCGACTGGCTCAAGTCGCTGGCCGAGGGCCGCAGTCTCACCCAGGCAGATGGCATACTGTTGGCGCCAACGCCGCAAGGCCAGTATGCTGCCATAGTGATGGCCGAGGGCATAGGCAGCGCCTTTAACCCGCAGCAACAGGCCACCCAGCTCAAGGCACTGGAGCAGGCCTTGGCGCCTCTGCCGCAAGATATTCGAGTGCTCAAGGCCGGCGCCCTGTTTCATGCCGCGGCCGCCACAGAATCGGCCAAGAGCGAGATCAACCGTATCGGATTAGTCTCCCTGCTTGGAGTGATCCTGCTGGTGCTGCTGGCGTTTCGCTCCTTGATGCCGCTGACGGTGGCACTGCTCACCCTGGGCAGTGGATTTCTGGCGGCGACGGTCACTACCCTGACACTGTTTGGCGAACTGCATCTGCTGACACTGGTGTTCGGCACCAGCCTTATCGGAATCGCCATCGACTACAGCTTTCACTTCTACTGCGAGCGCTTGCAACATCCCAAGGCTTCTCCCAGGCAGGTGATTGGCCTGATATTCCCGGCCGTGACCCTGGCCTTGATCACCAGTGTCGGCGCTTACCTGGGCATAGGCCAGGCGCCTTTTCCCGGCATGCAACAAGTGGCCGTGTTCTGTGCCAGCGGGCTGATTTTCACCTGGCTGACACTGCTGCTGGCTTACCCGGCCATAGCCGCCAGCCCTTTGCTTGCCGGAGACAGCCGCCTGGCGCTGGCTGGACGCTTGCTGAATCTCTGGCAAGCTCTCGGTCGGCGCAGCAGTCTGTTAATCCTGGTGCCACTGGGGTTACTGCTGCTGTTTGGCGGCATTAACCTCAAGGCCAACGATGATATCCGCGCGCTGCAGAGCAGCCCACCAGCAGTCAGCGAGCCGGAAAATACTCTCAGGCAACTGCTGAGTGGCGGCACAGACAACCAGTTCCTGCTGGTCCGAGGTGACAGCGCCGAGGAGATGCTGCAGCGTCTCGAACAGCTGGCGCCCGGGCTCGAGCGTTTGATTGCTGAAGGCAAACTCGGCAACAGCGTGAATATCGCCCGCTATTTGCCGAGCATCAAACGCCAGCAGCAAGATCATCAGTTGCAGGGGCTTATCTATCGCCAAACAGACAAGGTTTTGGACACCCTGGGGCTGAACGCCGAGCTGGCCGGGCCGCTCTCGAGGCAATGGGCCGAATTCCAGCCGCTCTCGGCCACAGACTGGCTCACCAGTGAAGGGGCTAAATCCTCAGGGCTGAGTGACCTCTACCTCGCCCCCACTGACGGAATAACGGCTCACGCCGCCATAGTGCTGCTCGGTGGCATCCACGATCTCGACGCCCTCAAGCAGCTGGCAAGCAGCAACCCGGGCGCGCAGTTGGTCGACAAGGTCGCCGATATCTCGGCGCTGATGGCCAAATACCGTCAATTGACCCTGCTGATGCTGGCACTGGCACTGACACTAGCGGCGGTGATTTTCAGCTGGCGCTTTGGTTTGCGCCGCGGCCTTTGGGTGGCGCTGGTGCCGACTCTGGCGGCGATTCTGACTCTGGGCGCCCTTGGCTGGCTCGGCAGCGGCTTGACCCTGTTTCATGCCCTGGCACTGGTGTTGGTGTTCGGCATAGGCGTGGACTACAGCCTGTTTTTTGCCGAAGCTAAACAGCATCCCAGAGGCGTGATGTTGGCGGTGCTGATGTCTGCCGCCTCAACCCTGCTGGCCTTTGGCCTGCTGGCTTTGAGTGACACCTATGCCATTGCCGCCTTTGGCATGACCCTGGCGCTGGGCATAGGTTTTACCCTGTTACTCGCTCCCCTAACCTCAACTCTTACAAGGAATGCAAAGTGAACACTGCCAATGCCGTGGAACAAGTCGATGTGGTAATTATCGGTGCCGGGCCATCCGGCTCGGTCGCGGCCAGCCTGCTGAAACAACAAGGAGTAGATGCTCTGGTGCTGGAGCGGGCCCAATTTCCACGCTTTTCCATCGGAGAGAGCCTGCTGCCCTGCTGCATGACAGTGCTGGAGCAGGCTGGGATGACAGAAGCCGTAGCCGAGGCCGGGTTTCAGTTTAAAAACGGCGCCGCCTTTCGGCGCAACGGCCGCTACACCACCTTTGATTTCAGTGACAAGTTTACCCCGGGCCCCGGCACCACCTTTCAGGTTCCCCGAGGCCAGTTCGACAAACTGCTGGCCGACACCGCCAGTACCCAAGGGGTAGAGATACGTTATGGCCAGACGGTCACCGCGGTAGATCTCAGCGCAGAACCACGGCTGACAGTGGCAGACGAAAATGGACGAGTCTATTCAGTGCAGGCCAAATATCTGCTGGATGCCAGTGGCTTTGGCCGGGTACTGCCAAGATTGCTACAGCTGGAATGCCCCTCCAGCCTGCCGGCCCGCTCGGCCATCTTTACCCATATTGAGGACAATATCAGCGACCCGGAGTTTGACCGTAACAAGATCCTTATCAGCGTGCATCCGCGCAACAAGGATATCTGGTATTGGTTGATCCCCTTCAGTAACGGCACCTGTTCGCTGGGGGTGGTGGCCGAACCGCATCTGCTGGCAAGACTCGAAGGCAGCCTGGAGCAGCAACTGCGCACCATAGTCAATGAAGAGCCAGGGCTGGAGGCGCTGCTTAAGGACGCCAGAGTGATCCGCGACTGCGCCACCTTGAAGGGCTATTCGGCCAATGTCAGCACCCTGGCCAGCGACAAGTTTGCCCTGCTGGGCAATGCCGGTGAGTTTCTCGACCCGGTATTCTCCTCCGGGGTGACCATAGCCATGCACTCGGCCAGTCTGGCCTGCGACTGTCTGGTACGCCAACTCAAGGGGGAAGCGGTAGACTGGCAGCAGGATTATGCCGAGCCCTTGATGCTGGGGGTCAACACCTTCCGCACCTATGTGGAAGCCTGGTATGACGGCAGATTCCAGGAGGTGATCTTCTTTGAAGACGCCAACCCCAAAATAAAACAGATGATTTGCTCTATCCTGGCGGGCTACGCCTGGGACAGCAACAACCCCTTTGTCAGTGAATCCCGGCGCAGATTGGATCTGGTGGTGAACCTCTGCCGCGACGCCGTCGAGGAAGCCTTATGACAGCCGCTGTCACCCGCTTGCTACTGCTTGCCACTGTGCTGGTTGGCCTGAGTGGCTGCAGCCAGCTATTGTATCGCCAAACCTGCGTTGCCCTGGCAAAGGATGTCAGTTATTGTCTGGCGCCGCTGCCGCTGAACCAGGCCGCGCCCAAGGGACAAACCTCTGATACCAAGGCTGCCAAAGACGCAAAGCAGCCAGATGAGCCCCAGGGCAGTGACTCGGTTCAAGCTCAAACTTTGGAGCAAACGCTCAGTCTCAGCCAGCAGGTGCGGCTGCAACGAGGGGAGCAGAGCCATGAGCTTATCAGCCAACTGGAACTGCAGCCGCAGCAGATGACTGTGGTGGGGCTGGCACCTCTGGGCCAAGCACTGTTTACCTTGATCTACGATGGACATACACTGACCAGCGAGCAGAGTGTGCTGCTCGGCAATGAGTTTAAAGCAGAATATCTGCTGGCCTTGCTGCAGCTCATCTATTGGCCGGAGGAAAAGCTGAACGCTTATCTGGATGGTGCCAGGGTGAAACTGGAAGATTGCGCCGCCGTCCTGTGCCGGGTATTGCTGAGCAATGACAATCGCGAGCTGATACGGATAAGTTACTCCAGCCCCGACATCTGGCATGCGGAAGTGGCCATGAACATGCCGCAGGCCGATTTAAAACTGAACATTAAGCCCCTGTAATGGATACAGGGCCGGATCCCAAAACAGAGATATGACAACTACAGCCATAAATCATGCGGGTTTTTGTACCCCTCTCGGCAACCGGGCCGACGAGGTGCTTAACGCCTTGCTCGCCGGTGACAGCCGCGGCATGGTCAGCCGCGACAACCTGTTGTTTGAACGGCCGGCCATAGTCGGGGTAGTGAACAGCGAATTACCGGCCATTCCCGCCGAGTTTGCCGACTATGACTGTCGTAACAACGCCCTGTTGCTGTGTGCCGCGCTGCAAATTACCCCGGCGGTGGAAGCCGCCAAGGCCAAATATGGCAAGGAGCGCATCGCGGTTGTCATAGGCACCAGCACCTCAGGGATCTCCAAGGGCGAAGAGGCACTGGAGTACCGCAATCGCCACGGCCATTTCCCTTCGGATTACCACTATTTTCAGCAGGAGCTGGGGGGTACCAGTCGCTTCCTGCAAGCCTGGTTCAAGCTGAGCGGTCCCTGTTACACACTGTCGACGGCCTGCTCCTCCAGCGCCAAGGTGTTTGCCGCCGGTAAACGGCTGTTGGACGCCGGACTGTGCGACATGGTGATAGTCGGCGGGGTCGACAGCCTGTGCCAATTGACCCTCAACGGCTTCGATGCGCTTGAGTCTGTCTCCAAGGGGCACTGCAATCCTTTTAGCGCCAACCGCGACGGCATCAACATAGGTGAAGGCGCGGCGCTGTTTACCCTGGAGAGAGGAAGCGGCCAGGTGCTGCTGTCCGGTGTCGGCGAGTCGGCCGATGCCCACCATATCTCGGCGCCCCATCCCGAGGGCAGCGGCGCAATTGCCGCCATGGAGATGGCACTCAAGCAGGCGGAGCTGACGCCTGATGACATCGACTATGTCAATCTGCACGGCACTGCCACCCCCAAGAATGACGCCATGGAAAGCCGCGCCATGCACTCGGTATTTGCCGAAGCACTGCCGCCTTGCAGTTCCACCAAGCCCTTGACCGGCCACGCACTGGGCGCCGCCGGGGCATTGGAAGCGGTATTCTGCTGGCTGCTGTTGTCGCCCCTCAACCCTGATGGACAACTGCCGCCGCATCTGTGGGATGGTGAGCAGGATGGCAAGGATCCCGCACTGCCGCTGGTCAAACAGGGCAGCCGCCACTCTCTGAATCACCTGATGAGTAACTCCTTCGCCTTTGGCGGCAGCAATGCCAGCCTGATCTTCAGCCGTGGAGCCCCGGAATGACCCAGCCTTTAACCGAGCGTGATATCGCCGATTTTCTGCCCCACAGGGCGCCCATGATACTGATAGACGCCGTGGTCGAGCACAGCCAAGACAGGCTGCTGACCAAGGTGAAGATTAGTGAGCAGAGCCCCTATTTCGATGACGCCCGAGCTCTGGTGCCCAATTATGTCGGCATAGAATATATGGCCCAGAGCATAGCAGCACTGGCCGGAGTGGAAGCCGAGGCCCGCGGTGATATTATCCGGGTCGGTTTTTTGCTGGGCAGCCGTAAGCTCAGCATGCATATCCCGGGATTCCTGCCCGGACGCGAATACCTGACTCAGGTGCAGCGCCTCTATCAGGAAGACACGGGACTGGCAGTGTTCGACTGCCGCATCTTTGATGGCGACACAGAGATCGCCAGCGCCAATGTAAACGTTTTTCAGCCCCAGGACACCCAGGCCTATATTGCCGGTAGTCTGGAGGCGATGCAGGGAGATTCCGCATGACACAGAGAGTTTTGGTCACAGGTTCCAGCCGCGGCATAGGCAAGGCTATCGCCCTGCGCCTGGCGCAGTCCGGCTTTGATATCGCCCTGCACTTTCATGCCAATCAAGCCGCCGCCGAGGCCAGCGCCGCCGAAATCCAAGCCTTGGGCGTCAAGGTCAGCCTGCTGCAGTTCGATGTCGCCGAGCGCCAGACCTGCCGCCAAGTCATTGAGGCCGACATAGAAGCCAACGGTGCCTATCACGGCCTGGTTCTCAATGCCGGAATCGCCCGCGATACGGCTTTCCCGGCGATGACAGAGGCCGAGTGGGACGGTGTCATCCACACCAATCTCGATGGTTTCTACAATGTGATCCATCCGGCGCTGATGCCGATGATCCAACGGCGCAAGGGCGGCCGCATCATTACGCTGTCTTCGGTTTCCGGTTTGGCCGGTAACCGTGGCCAGGTGAACTACAGCGCCTCCAAGGCGCTGGCACTGGAGCTGGCCAAACGTAAGATCACGGTCAACTGCATCGCTCCCGGGATTATCGAAACCGAAATGGTCGATGCCTTCAGCCCCGAACTGGTACAGCAACTGGTGCCGTTGCGGCGCATGGGCCAGCCTGCAGAGATAGCTGCCCTGGCCAACTTCCTGATGTCTGACGAAGCCGGTTATATCACCCGCCAGGTGATCTCGGTCAACGGAGGCATGCTATGAGCCGTAGGGTGGTGATTACCGGCATGGGCGGCATTTCCGCCCTGGGCCAGGATTGGGACAGCGTCAAGGCCAGGCTGCAGGCAGGCCAAAATGCCGTGGTTCGCATGGATGAATGGGACAGGTTCGATGGCCTGCACACCCGTCTGGCGGCGCCGGTCAGCGACTTCAGCACTCCGGCACACTATTCGCGCAAGAAGATCCGCTCCATGGGGCGGGTGTCTCTGATGGCCACCCGCGCCAGTGAAATGGCGCTGGAGGATGCCGGCCTGTTGCATGATCCTCTGATAGCCTCAGGCGCCATGGGCATAGCCTACGGCTCTTCCACCGGCAGTACAGATCCCATCACCGCCTTTGGCGACATGCTCAAACACGGCGATATGAGCGGCGTCACCGCCACCAGCTATATCCGCATGATGGCCCATACCACGGCGGTCAATGTCGGGGTATTTTTCGGCCTCAAGGGGCGGGTATTAACCACCAGTAGCGCCTGTACGTCCGGCAGCCAGGGCATAGGTTATGCCTATGAAGCCATCAAGTATGGCCAGCAGGATTTGATGCTGGCGGGTGGCGGCGAAGAACTCTGCCCCACAGAAGCGGTCGTGTTCGACACCCTGTTTGCCACCAGTACCCGCAACGACACTCCTGAATTGACCCCCAGGCCTTTCGATCGCGACCGGGACGGCCTGGTGATAGGCGAAGGCGCCTGCACCCTGGTGCTCGAAGAGCTGGAGCATGCCAAGGCCAGAGGCGCCCGCATCTACGCCGAGGTGCTGGGCTTTGGTACCAACTCAGACGGCCTGCATGTGACGCAACCTAACGCCGACACCATGGAAAAGGCGATTCGGCTGGCGCTCAAAGATGCCAAGATAGCGCCGCAGCAGATAGGCTATGTCAACGCCCACGGTACGGCCACCGACCGCGGCGATGCCGCCGAGAGCCGGGCTACTGTCGCAGTATTTGGTGAGCAGATGCCGATTTCATCGCTGAAGAGCTATACCGGCCATACCCTGGGCGCTTGCGGCGCGCTGGAGGCCTGGTGGAGCATTATGATGATGCGTGACGGCTGGTTTGCCCCCACCATCAACCTGGAGAATGTTGCCGAGGATTGCGCCGAGCTGGATTATATTCGCGCCGAAGGCCGGGCACTGGATACCGACTTGGTGATGAGCAATAACTTTGCCTTTGGTGGCATCAATACTTCGCTGATCTTCCGCCGCTGGCAGGACTGAGCTTAGCCCCAGGAAGCCCTAGAAAACCAGAGGCAGCCCTAGAAAACCAGAGGAAGCCCAAGAAAGCTTTAGCGGAATGCATCGGCACTGCAGGCCTCTTTTCAGGTTCATCGCGGATCTCCGGGGAACGCCTCTCTGACTTTCAGAAAGAAGTATTC
>NZ_JAPEHY010000041.1:0-44064 GCF_028823715.1 Shewanella sp. K8 | reverse complement strand
GACTTTAGGCCGCTGGCACAGCGGCTATCATGGCTTTAAGCCAAAACTCACCAATGAACTTGGTCTTAGCTGCCAACTAAGTTGCAGCCCATCACCTGCGGTGCGCTCTCGCACAGGCAATCCTGTGACACGGCGTGAATACGTCCCTGTAGCCTCGACGAAAACGTCCCTGTTTTCGACTGTCACAGTTCCACCTGTGCCTAGAATTAGGCGTATGTCTGTGGGTATATAAGCAATTTCAAGCAACGCTATGATTGCAGAATTGCACCAATTCCCCCTCCGGAGCCGCCGCTGGCGTTGTTGCAAATTGGCGTAGCCGAGACAGGGATGTTGAGGCTCGAAGGTCGAGCAGGGCGAATGTTGCTAGGCAACAAGTTTATGAGCGCGAGCCAAGGAAGGCGAGCTGGCCGTTATGCATGGATGCATTTGGCGAGTCCTGAGTGTAGCCAATTTGCTTCATAAGCCAGCAGGGATTTCGGCTACGTCGGGGTGTCCTTGGGGATGCAAGGGGCTTTGGACAAGCAAAGCCCCTTGCCCGGTGTGGTGTGGAACACCACGACTTTAGGCCGCTGGCACAGCGGCGATCATGGCTTCCAGCTAAAAGTATCTAAGCTAATATTGCCCGAGCTTCCGGCGACGGATGTTGCTCATTGCCTGCCGCAGGCTTATGCACAGGCGATCCTGTGACTCGCTGCGAGTACGTCCGTGTAAGCTCTGCCTCGCCATCCCTGGCTCGGAAGGTCACAGTTCCACCTGTGCTTGGAAAATAGGCGTCTGTCTGCAGCTTAAAACAACTCTGTGTTGAAAGAATTACACCTCCTCTCCCCCTCGGTGTCGCCGAAAGTCGTTGGTGCAAATAACGTGGCAACGAGCGAGAGCTAGGGATGGCGAACTGGCCTTTGTGCATGGATGCACTTACACCACGACTTTAGGCCGCTGGTACAGCGGCTATCACTGCTTCAGGCAAAAACTCACCAATGAACTTGGTTTTAGCTGCTGGCTAAGCTGCTGCCCATCACCTGCGGTGCAGATGGACAGGAAGCCCATGGCAAGTGGGCCGCTAGTATTCAGCTCCAACTTGCTCCTTCCCCAGCTGGGGAGTACCCTCTTTCGCAGCCAACCGTTTAAGCAGTATCGGGAATTGACCGCCATGCCAAAGGAAATATTTATACTACGCCACGGCCAGACTGAGTTTAATGCCGCCGGTAAGCTGCAGGGACACTGTAACTCGCCGCTGACCGAACTCGGCAGGGCGCAGGCAATAGCTTATGGTGTTGTCCTGCAACAACAGCTGCGGCAATCGGCAGGAAATCCTGAACAAGAATTTCAGTTGGTTTCCAGCCCGCTGGGAAGAGCTATGGAAACGGCGACTCTGGTGGCAGAGGTGCTTTGCCGGGATCCCGGCGCCATTATTACCGAGCCCAGGGTGATTGAATGCGGTTTAGGTGAATGGGAGCAGACCCGGGTCGCCGATATCCACGCCGCCAGACCCGAGCTTGCCGGGCGCAATGACTGGTATCTGCAGGGCCCGGGCGCAGAAACACTCCCCCAGGTGCAACAGCGGCTGGCGCATTGGCTGACCGATCCGGCAACCCCGGAGCGGGTGATCCTTGTGTCGCACGGCCTGACAGGGATTATCCTGCGCGCCCTGTTGCTGGGCCTGGATGACAAGGCACTTTGGCGTCAGGACAAGCCTCAGGATGCCCTCTATCACTTTCACTGTGAGGCTCAGGAGAGGCTCAAACGCATCTGTTGCTGACTCGCCAACCAGTCGAAGTGGGCCAGCAAGGCCTGCAAATAGCGCTGCTCTTCCGCCGGGAGTTGCCCCTCAGCCGCGGCTATCTGTTGTAAGTCGCTCAGCAGTTGCCTTACCAAAGGCTCGGTGCAGTAGCCCTTCCACAGTCTTAGGGCGGCTTTTTTCGGCGAATGGCAGTAGCGCCGCAGCTGAATATCGACAAACCAGTCGGCCCGCTCCCTGGCACTGGGCATCAGCGTCATCACATACCAGTTCATCCTCTCCTCCTCAGGCGGATAACTTGATCCTGTCGCGGCCATCGCTCTTGGCCCGGTACAGGGCTGTGTCCGCCGCGCTGAGCATGGCCTCGGCCGTGCGGTACTGGCCATTGATCTCAGTGGCAATCCCCTGGCTGACACTGACACAAACCTCACGGCTCAGCCCCAATTTGACGAAGTCCAGGCTACGAATGGCCTCGGCTATCTGCTCGGCCACCACCCAGGCCATGGCGCTGTTGAATCCGGGCAACACCAGGGCGAACTCCTCACCGCCAAAACGCGCCGCCAGACACTGGGGCGAAGGCAACGCCGCGGCTATGGTCTTGGCCATCAATTTTAGGCATTCGTCCCCCATCAGGTGACCATGCTGATCGTTGAACTGTTTGAAATGGTCGGCATCTATGATCAAGGTGCTGATGGGCTTGTGCTTATCGACGCACTGCTGCCACTGGCGTTCCAGTGTCTCGGTAAAGGTGCGGCGATTGGCCAGTCCGGTCAAATAGTCGGTCGCCGCCAGGGTGGACAGGCGTTTAATCTCATCCCTGTGACCGCTGAGATCATGCAAACCAATCACAAACAGCGGCAGCAAGCCCTGAATAAAGGAAAGCGACAGATTCACCGGCAGCTCCACCCCATCGACACGTCTGAGCAATACCTCCCAGGGACCATGTTGCAGTGGTACCTGGCGACCGTATTGGCTGCTGAACATGCTGGCGTAGCGGCTACGGTAAGGCGCCGCCAACCAGGTATGCCAGAATTCACCGGCAAAGGTTTCACTCTGATCGCCCAGCAGCTCGGCCGCCGGAGAGTTCACCGCCAACACTTTTCCCTCACCATCGGCCAGCACCATAGGTTGCTGCATGCACTCAATCAGGGTCGCCAGAGCCTCGCTGTCACACTCACACTGACTAAAACCAGCTTCATTGCTGTAGGGGCTTGCCATGCTGTTCTCCCTCCCGACCTGCGGGTTGTTCAATTTCGACAGGGATAACTCTAGCGCGTACGGACAAGGCTAACCTTCTGATAAGCTTACGATGTAATTTATTGAAAAATATTGTTAATAATTCCAACCTCCTGTAGGCAGGAAAGGCGTCCAACCACAGAAATACGGCAATGATTGGCAACCATAGGAGCTTTTCGGGCGGGAAAGAATCCCCCGTTCGGCAAATCGGGGGGAATAACTACTTTATATCTTTATTGATAACTTGTGGATCCGGGCTGGCCAACAGGAGCGGCGATTCCTCACTGCTGAACAGGAATTGATACTTGCCTGTGCCTGTATTGCGCATAGAGTCATGCAGCTGCAGTGTCAGACCATCGGCGCTGACCTCGACCCGATCGATATGACCATCGAAGGGATTGGTGAAGGCGGCACCGACAAATTTCAGCCCGGCCGGAGAATCTTCCAGGTTCAACAGTTGGTAGGTGATCACCGCAGGTTCACTGACCATCACATCACCACTGCACTCCACGCCCTGCTGTGAATAGTGAAAGCTCGCCTGCCGGGCGCTATCCAGAGTAACACTCAGCACCACGGGCTCACTGACATCACAGTAAGGTAAACGCGGCCTCAACAATAGGCTGTCGGTTTGGCTCAGCTGCGCCGCCTGGTCAAACTCGGCCATCCGTGACTGCCAACCAAACAGCGCCAGGATCCGATAGACTTCCGAAGCACTCAGTGGTTGTTGCAACAGCCGGCGATCCAGCTTCACCAACCCCTGTTCGCCAAACACCAAGCTATTGATAAACGCGGGTAAAGACTGCCCCAAGGGCTCCAACGGCGAAGGCTCGGCCAGCAAGAGTTGCAACTCGGCGTCACTCTTTACCGGTGCCATCGCCAGATCGATCTCGGCCTGAGTAGCGGCACTCAGTGCCAGGGGAAAGCTTGCCAGCAGCGCGCTGGCCATCAAAGCAATACGCATAACGACTCCATGTCAATTCGCTCCACATGCCTTATGTGGAGATGAAAAACTGATTGGGTGGTTTCAGGACTGAAGCCACCCAGGTTAATGTAATTAAGCTTGGGTTGAACACCCTTTCAGCAACACAAACTTGCTCAGTCGTTTCCGGTATTCACGACTTCAGGATCCGGGCTGGCCAGCAAGAGTAGCGATTCCTCACTGCTGAACAGGAATTGATACTTGCCTGTGCCTGTATTGCGCATAGAGTCATGCAGCTGCAGCGTCAGGCCATCGGCGCTGACCTCGACCCGATCGATATGACCATCGAAGGGATTGGTGAAGGCGGCACCGACAAACTTCAGCCCGGCCGGAGAATCTTCCAGGTTCAACAGTTGGTAGGTGATCACCGCAGGTTCACTGACCACCACATCACCACTGCACTCCACGCCCTGCTGCGAATAGTGAAAGCCCGCCTGCCGGGCGCTATCCAGAGTAACACTCAGCACCACGGGCTCACTGACATCACAGTAAGGTAAACGCGGCCTCAACAATAGGCTGTCGGTTTGGCTCAGCTGCGCCGCCTGGTCAAACTCGGCCATCCGTGACTGCCAGCCAAACAGTGCTAGGATCCGATAGACTTCCGAAGCACTCAGTGGTTGTTGCAACAGCCGGCGATCCAGCTTCACCAACCCCTGCTTGTCAAACACCAAGCTATTGATAAAGGCGGGTAAAGACTGCCCCAAGGGCTCCAACGGCGAAGGCTCGGCCAGCAAGAGTTGCAACTCGGCGTCACTCTTTACCGGTGCCATCGCCAGATCGATCTCGGCCTGAGTAGCGGCACTCAGTGCCAGGGGAAAGCTTGCCAGCAGCGCGCTGACCATCAAAGCAATACGCATAACGACTCCATGTCAATTAGATCCACATGCCTTATGTGGAGATGAAAAACTAATTGGGTGGTTTCAGGACTGAAGCCACCCAGATGAATGCAATCAAGCCAGATTTAAGTACTCGGCCATAAAACTAACTCAGTTATTGCCGGTATTCACAACTTGAGGATCCTGGCTGGAAACCAGCAGAGTGTTGCTGCTGTTACTGAGGATCAGTCTAAAGCCTGTCTTGCCCACCACAGAGTTGGTATCCATTAGTATCAACATATCCGGGGCCTCGGTCTTGACCGCATCGATAATGCCGTCGAAGGGGGTATCGAAAGAAGCGCCGACAAAGGCCAGATCCATATCAGTCTTGTCCTGCAGCTTATAAATAATATGAGTATTGGGCTTATCTACCACTACTGGGCCGTCCGGCTCATAGGCAAACTGAGGTACGCGGTTGTCATCCAGCGTAATAGTGACAATGATATTTTTTACGGGTACAGACATAGCTTCATCCTTGTTTTAGGTTAGTTTTTGAGGGGGTATTTAAATTGACGAAAACGATAACCAAGCGGCTCAAATTTAGCCTTAGTTTTCAATAGTTCTTGTTGGTCATCAATGCAATCCAGAGCCATAGCATAAGGCGCGAGTATACGGGCATCACGATTCACTGTGACCCATGGTTGCAGCATTTGGCTGACTTTCTGGCAGTGAGTATAGGCAAAGCTTATATCGTTATTTAACATGGACACACTATAGGCGGTTACAAGCCCAGCCTCGGCCAGGGCTCCCATATCCACAGTGCCCAAAACCGTCTTCTGCCCTAATGCTGTAAAAAACGCTTCTGCCAACAAAGCAAGTTTCTGCGCTTGCTGATAATCATCTTGTTCGAGCCGCGCCTTGGCAGCAGCCAACCAAAAACGAGCCTCCAATTTAAGCTGCTTAGTCGAGGTTTCGCTTGACGGCTTACTGGCCAGATGCCCTCTGAGGGCATTAAGCATGGCGGTTTTTTCTGTTGATGCCGGTAGCAAGCTAACCAGTAACACCTCAACAAAAGATTGCTGCATTCGCCAGCGCTCATTTTCCGGGTCGGCCTCAAGCGCGGCAGCAATAGCCCGACTGGCTTCCATTGCGCTCTCTCTGGCCAATTCGGTTTGCTGCACCGCTCTGTACAACTGAGCCAAGATCTCCAGATTCCCGGATAATCTATATAGTTGATAGGGTTCTCCCTGAGCATGCCGCTTTAACTCTTCGGCTATCTGTCTATGAATGGCGATGGCTGCTTGAATATCCCCATCTGCGCTGGCAGCACTGGCGAGCCAGGAGCGGGTATCGGCGACATCGGCCAAGAGCTGAGGCTCATCCGGCGACTCGGCCAATGCGATCAGCTTGAGCCGCAACGACTCTTCAAAGCCCTGGCGCGCCTTGTTGAAGTCCTGCAGCTCCATCGATAAGGACCCCAGAGAGTTATGGGCGTAGGAAAGTTCCATCAGCGCTTCGCTGTTGTCCGGCGCCAGTCGGTACATGGCCTGGCTGTGTTGCAAATAAGACTCGAACCAGGGGCGGGTGCCCTGCCAATCGCTCTGGTCATACTTGAGTTGCCCAAGCCAAAAGGCATTGGCGCCAAGGGTCTTTAACAGCTCCAGCTGATCTGTACTGCCGGACAGCAGCGGCAAGAGTTTGTCTCTGGCGGCCAGCAGCGCCTTTTCCGCTTCATCCACCCGGCCACGGGAATAGGCCACCTCACCCATGGCTTCCAGTGTCTGGCCATGGCGAAACAGCGCCGCCTCACTCAGGCTGCTGTCGGCCTCGCGAAAATAATCCAGCGCCTTGTTGCTGACACCATCGAGCAGATCCATCCGGCCTATGCTGCGCAGCTTGTCGGCAAAGTCACCCACCATAAAGCCCAGCAAGTCTTCTGCCGCCAGGCGCTTGGCCTGCGCCTGCTGCTCGGCTTCAACGCTGCGATAACTCATGAATACCGAGATGAGGGTCAAGAGGCATAAAAGCATGAAGGTCGCGCCCTTGAGGCGCCGCTGGCGCTGTCCTCTGGCGCTGGAGGCGGCAACATAGCTTTCGCTGACTGGATCCAGCTCCAGTAGGGGATCGTTTTTCAGCGCCAGCGCTTCGGTCAGTGGCTTGCCCTGGGGCAGCAGAAAATCGCGACTGCACTGCTGTTGCTGCCAGCGCCTGGCCTGATGGAATAGCCTGGCCTTGGCCGCCAGCCCTTCCCTGTGGCTATCTATCCAGTCTCTGGCCCTGGACCAACGTCTGAGCAAGGCTTCATGGGCTATGCTGAAACCGGGTTCGCTGTCCTCCAGATGGGAGACAAACAGCCGACTGTCGACCAAGGCCTGAACCAAGGCGCGCTCGGCATCCGTGGCCAATTCGGAATATCTGGCGCTGCGACTGGTGACCGACTGCTCATCTTCCCTGAGGGTCACCAGCAGCGACAGCACCCGCGGCAGGGCCGCCCTTTGCGAGCTCGACAAGGAGGCGATGGCATCTTCGGCGGCCTGGCCTATGGCTCCGGCCAGCCCACCCAGGCGGTGATAAACCGCCAGTTGCAACTGGTTGTCGTCACTGCGCTGCAGATACAGGGCCTGCAGCATATACTGCAACATGGGCAGGGCATCAGGGTTACTGGCGGCCTCACGGCACAGCAGCTCATCCAAGCCCAGTGCCGATTCAGGGTCAAATTCCCAACTCAAGCCTGCGGCTGCAGCCGGCAAGCGTATCATCTGCAACAGTTCCTGACGGCTGGGTGGCAAGAGATCGAAATGGGCGCCATTGCCCTTGCCCGCCATCAAGCTGGGGCTGGCAACCACCTGAGGGTAGAATTCATTGCGACAGGCGCTGAGCAGCAATACGGCTCCGGAACGCGCCAGGGTGTCGAGCAGCGCCAGCCCCTGCTCACGGGCGGCGGCCGAGAAGCGCGGCGATGACAGCAGCACTTCCAGGCGGTCGACAAACAGGCCGAACCTGGGCTTCTGCCAACTTTGGGATGGCAGCGCCCGGCAGAGTTGGGCGCAGAGGCTGTCGATATCCTGTTCCAGTGCATGCGCCAGCGTTTCGGCGCTGTAGCCTGCCAATACCGGCGCATCGTCCAGCTCCCAGTCGAGCATGGCGGCGGCCAACTCCAGCAGCAGTTGATCTTCGGCGACATCGGCCAGATCCAGTATCGAATAGCAGGCCAGGCCTATGCCGTGAAAGCCCTGAGGCGAAGCCAGATTGGGCAAAATGCCTGCGTTGATCAGTGATGACTTACCGCTGCCGCTGGGGCCAAGCAGCAAGCAAAACCCGCGGCCATGTTTAATCTGCCTGGCTATGCGTTCCAATAAGGCGTTGATCTGTTCGCTGCGGCCGAAAAACACCCCGGCATAATCGGCGCTGAAGGGTTTTAACCCGGGAAATGGTGAGCCCTGGCTCCAGGCCAGCGACGGCAAACTGGCTTCGTGGCCGATGGGGAAACGGACATCGGCTACAATTCGATAGCCGCGTTTGCGGATAGTTTCGATGAAAGAAGGATCGCCGGCCTTGTCGTCCAGCGCCCGGCGCAGCTGATTGATGGTCTTGTGCAGCGGGTTATCACCCGTGTCGCTGCCGGGCCAACAGGCATCCAGCAGCTCATCACTGCTGACTACCTCACCGCTGCGACGACACAGGTACAGCAGCACATCCATGGCTTTGGGTTCCAACTGCCGCAGGCGCTTTCCCAGCCGCAAACTATTGCTGCCGGGATCGACCTGCCAATCACCCAAAAAGAAGCTGCTGTCGCTCATGGAACCTACCGCGATAAGAGATTGACCGCATCTTACCCGGTATACAAAGTTAACACCATGATAACAGCGTTAAATTTTACCTAATGAGCGTTAACTCAAATACTCAAACCCCAGAGCTCGAATGTCTCCCGGCACAGGGATTCGCGAAAATCCGGATGCGCTATGTCGATTAAGGCTCTGGCCCGCTCGCGGATACTGCGGCCCCTGAGGTTGGCGCAACCATATTCGGTGGCAATATAGTGCACATGGGCCCGGGTAGTCACCACCCCGGCACCTGGGCTCAGTACGGGCGCGATACGGGAAAGCGCGCCATTGGCGGCAGTGCTCGGCAGGGCGATAACCGAGCGCCCGCCGGGAGAGAGACCGGCGCCGCGAATAAAGTCCATCTGCCCGCCTACCCCGGAATAGATTCGGGTACCTATGGAGTCGGCGCACACCTGGCCGGAAATATCCACTTGCAGCGCCGAGTTGATGGCCATCACCTGCGGGTTGCGGCGAATAACCGAGGTGTTATTAACCTGCTCAATATCCAGAAACAGTACTTCGGGGTTGTCATCGACAAAGTCATAGAGGGCACGACTGCCAAGCGCAAAACCTGTGACCAACTTCCCCGGATGCACCTTCTTGCGGCTGTTGTTAATCGCCCCGGAGCGATAAAGCGCCAGAATGCCATCGGAAAACAGTTCGGTGTGGATCCCTAAGTTTCGCCTGTCTGCCAACTGCCCCAATACGGCATCCGGAATGGCACCTATGCCCATCTGCAAGCAATCGCCGTCTTCAACCAGAGAGGCCACATGCTTGCCGATAGCCTGGCTGATGGCATCGGCTCCGGCCATGGGGTGTTCAGGCAGAGGCGAACTCTGTTCATACACGGCGGCAAAGCGGTCATAGGGTACAAAGCTGTCGCCATGGGTGCGCGGCATTTGCGGGTTGATATGGGCTATGATGCGGCCGGCCACATCACAAGCGGCGCGGCTGGCTTCGACACTGATCCCCAGCGAACAGTTGCCATGGCTGTCAGGCGGTGACACCTGTACCAGCGCCGTATCTATGGGTTGCTCGCCGGAGCGAAACAGCTTGGGCACCTCGGATAAAAAGACAGGCACATAATCCGCCTCGCCACTGGCCAACAGGGCGCGGGTCGGGGCGCCGCCAAAGAAACAGCGATGACGCAGATGGCCCTTGAGCTCGGGCACGCTCAAGGCCTCGGCTTCCTCGGTATGCAGTTGCAGCAAGGTCAGATTCTGCCGCGTCATGGCATGCTGTGCCAGCGCCTCCAGCAAGACTCTGGGGGTGGCTCCCATAGAGTGGGTCCAGATATATTCATCATTCCCTATCAGGGATACCGCTTCCAATGCACTGGAACAAACTCTTGGCGCCATGCTGCTTCCTTATTAGCTCGGTGATTTGCTCCTAACCCTAGCCAGTTGCTCTGGGAAGGGCAATCCCTTGCGGCCAGCCAAGGCCCCTTGCCGGTGGAAAGTGGGCGCTACGCCACACTGGGCCTCAAGCCACGTCCAATTTCACAAAAATGCCGCTGCGGCGGATAAGGCGTTTACCCTCAAGGTCTCAGTCGTTAGACTAGCCGGGCCCCAGGCTGCAGCTGCAAGTTCCACTGATTAGCTGTGCCCGGGCAGGACTCAAGTTTCAAGGAAGTAGTATGTCTCAGTTCGACAAGACCCTCAGCGTCAGCCTCAATCCAGAGGATCCCGCCAGCATCGCCCAGGCACTGCTGCAATACCGGCAACACCTGAACGACGGCAGCGCCTTTCGACTCAATGGCTCCTTGTTATTCAATATCGAGTTCGTCAATCAGCAGCTGCGGCCGCTTAACCGTGACGATGCCGGAGCCAACCGCCCCTTGTTGGAACACGCCCTAGATGCTGCCCGCCGGGATCACAGGCTCAGCTTTTACACCGAGCCGGTACTCTTTGCCGCAGCGCTAAACTTTCCCGAGCTATTGGACGAGCTCAAGGCCACAGCCGAGGCCATGGTGGCCTTCTCCCGCCGCCGCAACGACTCCAGCGATCTCTTTATCGATGACTACAACGTCTTCGGGGTGGAAGCCCTCTACATGCTGGCCAGACAATATCCCGAGCTGAGCCATTATCTGGCCGCCTTTCTGGTGCCGTACTGGAACTTGGAAAGCTTCTACCAACCTGTGTTACTGCTGGGCAAACTGGTGGAGGAGTTCGGCTGGCGCCGCGAACTGATCCATGCTTATCTGCACTGTGACGGCGAACAGAATCGCCGCTGCTTTTTCCAGACCACAGAGGGTGATTCAGTCAACCTCAGCCTACTGGAACATTTTGCCCGGCATCCGGACGATTACCCCTGGTTTAAGGCGCAGCTGCTCAAGCGTCTCGAACAAACCCCGCTGCTGGCCTATGCCAATGAACAACCGCTTGAACAAACCCAGCCGGTACTGGAGTTCTTCTACAGTCTGGGCGACTGGCCGGTAGAGGCTGACATTGACGACACAGAACTGTGGCGGGATCGGGTCAAGCAGCAATTGATCTTGGGTCGCCGGGTAGAGGATGAAGCACTTTCCTTGCTGGCGCAGCTGAGCGAGCAGAGCCAACCTCTGGTAATAGTGGCAGAGGCCTGGCGGGAAGACGACCGCCATACTCTATGGCAAACCGGGGAAGAGCAGGCTCTGGCAGAGGACGATGACTGGGATCAGTATGATAACGAGCCGGACTCTGACTATGCCGAGCTATTTTATGACCTGGAAGAGCCGGAAGACTATCTCAGGATTGGTGAGCTGGAAGAGCTGGATGCCGAAGTAGGAGAGGCTATGCTAAGCGCGCTGGCCGAACTGCCCAAGAGCCTTGGCGCCTGCGCCTATGCCGCCTATCGCCTGAGCCGCCTGAACTCGCCCCACAGCTTAAGCCCGGAAGCCGACGAGGCCGCGGCGCTGCTTCACTGGCTGGCGCAGCAGCTGCCGTTACAGTTTCAGCATCATATCTTCTATGAGAGCGGAGAGTACCAAAAGAAAAGGCGTGAACATCGCCTTCTCAAGAGCTGGCTCACGGATATAGACACAGAGGGCGATGTTGCCAAGATGGCTCAAATTGCCTCTGAGATACTCTATACCAGTAAGGACGGAAAGCGTATTGCACTCTTGTGGTCCAATGGCAATAAAGGATTCCAAAACGGCTTGTTGGCGCTGTATTTCCTGCTCTGCGCCCCGGAGCTCGAAGCGCCGCAGTGGCAGACATTGAAAACCCTGGCACAAAGGCATTGGCAGCTATGGCTGACGCTGGATCCGCTGCAACTGATTGAAAAAATTTATTATTGCTGGGCTGACTACGCCTTCTATCCCGCCATTGACGATGAGCATCTCGAGGCCGAATTGCGGCAAAACCTGCTCAAGCTGGGTGTCAGCGAGGCGCAGCTTGATGCTCATACCCTGCTGACAGCACAACAGGTGGCTGCCTATCGCCCGGCCGATAAACGCTTCTGGCAAGGTTATATCACCAGGCTTAGCCGGTTTGCCGAAGCCGACCCAGAGGATGACAGCATGATAGGCCGCCGCCTCTGGCAGCAACAGCAGCAGTTGTTGCAAGCGCTGGATTCTAGCCGCGAGCTGCCGAGGCTGAGCTTTTTTGGCCATCTCAAGGCCAACTTCCCCGAGACGCCTCTGCCGCAGGCGTTTTTCGAACTGTTTGATCTTTGCCTGCGGCAAAGCTTCAGCAAATCATTTACCGAAGAGCAGGCGCAAAGCCTCTGCCGCCAGCTCAAGGCTTATCTGACATCGGGCGAAGGGCTTGAACCCTTGACGCCCCAAGCCACGGCCGAGTTACAGGACTGGGTGCCTTGCCGCTCGGACGACCCCGCCGATGCGGCTGAGCTTAGCGACTTTGTCTGGCTATTGCCCGAAGCGCAAGGGCGAGGTTTGGCCCTGTTTCTCGCAGGCCTTGGAACCCAAAGCCTGTATTGGCTTCACCGGCCGAGTGTGGAGACGGCCTATGTCAACCACCTCATTGCCGAGGGTGGTCTCTCGATGGCGCAGCGCTGGGAAGATCAAAGCGTAGGACACAAGCGTCACAGCGACTATGACACAGGGTTAGCCTTTCAGAGTGCCAAGGAAAACTGGGCTCTCTGCTGGCTGGACGGCATAGGCGTAGCGCCGCAAAGCACTGTCTATTTCGCCGTAAGCCAAGGCCGCGCCCCGGCGCCCTTCCTCAAACATTTGGCCGATGAGGGGCGACTGCCGGAGACCTCGCAGCTCTTGACCATAGACGGACGTGTACGCCTGCTGAAGTTGCTGGCACAAGCCGGGGTTGACGCCGAGCTTTTCAGCTCCTTCCTGCAAGACGAGTCTGCCGCGGTCCGGCAACTGGCCAAAGATTTGGCGCAAGGCTCTTAGAAGAGCTCTTAGATAGCAGGCTCTTAAGGAAGGCATTGATAAAAAGCAGTTGGGAACACCCCAATAAACGAGTAATAACAGGATAACTGCCGCGCCCTGACTCATGGCGCGGTCGCCGGTTGTTTAACAGGAAGTGCCTTACAGGCAACGACCGGCAAAAGCATTAATTTAATATCAAGGAAGCAATATGTCCCAGTTCGACAAAACCCTCAGCATTAGCCTCAAGCCACAAGATCCCGCCAGCATCGCCCAGGCGCTGCAGCAATACCGGCAACACCTGCACGATGGCAGCGCCTTTCGTCTTGAAGGCTCCCTGCTGTTCAATATCGAGTTTGTCAACGAGCAACAGCAGCCACTCAGCAATGACGATGCCGGCGGCAACCGCAACTTGCTGGTGCATGCACTCAGCGCCGCTCGAGTGCACCACACCTTTAAATATTGCACTGAAGCCGTGCTGTTTGCCGCAGCGCTGAACTTCCCCGAGCTATTGGACGAGATCAAGGCGACAGCCGAGGCCATGGTGGCCTTCTCCCGCTGTCGTAACGACTTTAGCGATCTCTTTATCGATGACTACAACGTCTTCGGGGTGGAAGCCCTCTACATGCTGGCCAGGCAAAATCCCGAATTGAGTCATTATCTGGCCGCCTTTCTGGTGCCTTACTGGGATTTGGACAGCGGCTACACACCCGTGGAACTGCTGGGCAAACTGGTAGAGGAGTTCGGCTGGCGCCGCGAACTGATCCACGCCTATCTGCACTGTGATGGCGAACAGAGCCGTCGCTGTTTTTTCCAAACCGCCGAGGGTGATCCAGTCAACCCCAGCCTGCTGGAACACTTTACCGAGCATGCTGACGATTACGCCTGGTTTAAGGCGCAGCTGCTCAAACGTCTAAAGCAAACCCCGCTGCTGGCCTATGCCGATGAACAAACGCTGGAAGAAACCCAGCCAATACTGGAATTCTTCTACAGCCTGGACGACTGGCCGGTAGAAGCGGAACTTGAAGACACAGAGCTGTGGCGGGATCAGGTCAAGAAGCAATTGATCTTGGGGCACAGGGTGGAAGATGAGGCGCTGGCGCTGCAGGATGCGCTCGGCGTTGAGCCCAAGGCACAGGTTGCCGAAGCCTGGCTGATGGACGACAGACTCGCCCCCTGGCAGCAGGATAAAACCGATACCGGCAACGCCCAGGCAGAGCAGGAAAGTGGCAAGAGCTCCGGGCAAACTCAAGGCGACAGCCAACTACCCAGCTTGGAAGAGCTGCCTTTTTTCCTGCTTAGCCATACCTGCAAGCAAAGTGACTTCGCACAGTTGGATGCAGCCATTGCCGATCGTCTGTCGGCGGCACTGGACAAGTTGCCGACCCACTTGGGAGGCGTCGCCTATGCCGCCTACCGGCTCGCCCGCCCCGAGTGCACAGCGGCAGAAACCCAGGCTCTGCTTGGTTGGCTGGAACAGCATTTCCTCACTGCCTATATGCGTGTCTTCAATCGGCATGGTGGCAGTTTCAATAGCGATAATCCGCAGCATTTGACACTCAAGGCCTGGCTCACTGAGGCCAAGGAGCAGCAGGATGCAGGCACTATGGCCGCCGTTGCCGATTCGCTACTGGACAAGGATGGCGGAACCCGCGGAAGCCAGATAAGCCAGCATCAAGCGGCCTACTGGTTGTTTTTCCCGGACGATGGTTTCCAGTGCGGCCTGCTCAGCCTGTTTTTCCTATTAAATAGCCAAATGCCACAGGCTCACACCGAACTGCAGATCCTGGCCAAACGCCACTGGCAACTGCTTTTGAAACTGGCGCCTATGGTGCTTATCAGCCGCATCAGTCAGTTTTACGCAAACTATGAAGGATATGCCGCCATAGATGATCCGCAGACAGAGCAGAGCCTGCATCAAAAGCTGCTGGCACTGGGAGTCAGCGAGGCGCAGCTGGATGCCCATACTTTGCTGCAAGACAGGCGTATCGCGCGCTATGCGCCGGCCAACGAGCGCTTCTGGCAACGTTACCTCGAGCGATTGGCAAGCTTTGCCGAAGGCGATCCCGAAGATAACAGCATGATAGGCCGCAGCCATTGGCTGGCTCAACAAAAGCTGTTGGATGCCCTCGGCTATTGCGATGAAACGGCCATGCTGGGGTTTATTGCCGATCTCAAGGCCTGTTTCCCGGAGCGCCCATTACCGCAGCAAGCCTTTGAGCTATTTAACCTCAGCCTGCAACGTGGCCTGGAGCAAAGACTCAAACCGGCAGCGGCGAAGTCTGTCTATGACAAGTTACAGGCCTATTTGCAAAGCGGCGAAGGCTTGGAAAACCTGACACCACAAGCCTTGAAACTGCCGGTTCTACAAGGTTGGGATCCCTACAGCGATTATCGCGGCAAGGTTGGCGTGGCAGACTTTGTCTGGCTGTTGCCTACCGAGATGGGAGAGCGACTGGCACTGTTTCTCAGCGGTCTTGGGAAACGAGGGCTGCACTGGTTGGGCTGTCCCAGTGTCAGGGAAGCCTATGTCAACCATTTGGTTGCCGAAGGCCATCTGAATATGGCCGAGCGTTGGCAGGATGAAGCGCTTGGGCACTCAAGCATCGGCGATGTCGATGTGAGCCTGCAGCTTGAAGCCGACAAGGAGTTCTGGGCGCTACTCTGGTTGGATAGGATAGGTGTGACGCCACAGGCCACTGTGTATTTTGCCATGCACGAAGGGCGGCAACCTGAGTCTTTCATTATTCACTTGGCCAGCCAGCAGCGGCTGCCGGATATGTCCAGGCTGTTGACCGCTGATGAGCGCAAACGCCTGCTGGAAATCATCGCCAAGTTTGATTGTCTGACCGAAGAAAACGCAGAGCCATTCAAGCAAGACGAGTCGAGCGTCGTCAAGCGTGTGCTGGGCAAGTTGTTTTAAGGCTAACAGAGGCGTTGCCGGTCAGCGCGGCAACGCCTCTTTAAGATAGTTTCAGTTACCTTTGAGTGAACGCAGGAACAAACCTATGCCACCTGTCAGCAATACCAGGATCACCAAGAGATCAAAACTGCTCATGCTGCGCAGGCTAAAGTGAATGGTAGAGATCACCCCGAAGATCATTGCTGTGATAGAGCCAATCGCCAATAACCAGCCAAGAATATTCTTGCCGTTATAGAAAATCATCCCAACCCCCAGAATAAAGGGCACCAGGATCATACCACCTGTGATCCCCCACTGGCTGCCAAATGCGGGGACACCATACAAGCGGGTGCCCAGACCAAAACTGCTGGATACCCTAATGGCGTTGAGCAGCATGTAACCACCACCACACATCATGATAAGGCCAATAAAAAATTGACCGACACCGCCGGAACTCCCTCCCGCTCCATTCATGTAAAACATCCTATATTCAATTGATTTATGCGGCGAAAATTCTAGCCGTTTTAGGCCCGGGCGGCAAACCGGGCCATAAGGTTACGAGTCGCGGCCGTTGAGGCGTTCAATAATCTGCGCCTTGGCTTCTTCCTGCGCCTGCTGCGCTTCCTCTTCCTGTTTCTGCCGCATCAAATCATTGAAGGTAATACGGGCAGCCTGAGCTTGCTCCGAGGCTTGCAGCTTACGTTCCTTCGCCGCCATGGCTTCATCTGTGAGGCGCTGCAACTCGGCAAGTGACTCATCGGGCGCATCCCCCAACTCCAGGTGCGACTCACTGCGGCTCAAGGCTTCACGGCGCAGCTGCTTTTTCAGCTCCCAGATGGCATCCAGGGCTTCACGCTCGGCGTCGGCGGCTTCAATGGCGCTGTCCCGCAATTGCTCAAACTTGGCCAGCGCCTGGCCTTCACGGCTCCAGGGATCGACCTCAGGCAGATCCGAAATATTAATCACGGGATCCTCGTAACCATCCTGATGACTCAGGTCCAACATGGCCGCCTTGACCCCGGACATCATCAGCATCACGGCTATCACCAAGAGTGGCAAACCACCAACGATAGCCGCTGTCTGCAAGGTAGCGAGCCCACCCATAAACATCAGTACCGAAGGCATAAAAGACAGAGTAAAGGCCCAGAACAAGCGGTTCCAGCGCAGTGGTTCCTCGGTGACATTGTTTTGCACCACAGACGCCAAAATATAAGAGATGGAATCAAAGGTGGTGGCGGTAAAGATGATACACAGGAGGGTGAAAACAGCGATCACCAGATAGCTGATCGGCAACTGCTCCAATACGGCGAATATCGCCCTGGTCGCCCCTTGATCATTGAGGATCGCCACCACATCCAGCTCACCGGATAATTGCAACGATAAGCCGAAGTTACCCAAGATCATAAAGTACATGGCACAGCCCAGAGAGCCGAAGAAAATCGAGCCGGCCACCATCTGTTTGATGGTTCGGCCACGGGAGATCCGCGCCACAAACAGTCCCATGCTGGGGGCAAACACCAACCACCAGGCCCAATAGAAGATGGTCCAGTCCTGAGGGAAGTGGGTGTTCTCAAAGGTGCCCAAACCACCGAAAGGCTCGGCCCAGGTCGCCATGATAAAGAAGTTGCTCAGCATCCGCCCCAGAGAGTCCAGGCCGGTTTCCAGCATAAAGATGGTTGGACCGGCAAACAGAATAAATGCCAGCAGCGCCAGCGCACCCCAGAAGTTGATATTACTCAGTACTTTAATGCCTTCATCCATCCCTTTGTAGGAGGAATAGGCAAACAGCGCTGTACACAAAAGTAATACGGCTATCTGACTGCCTGTGGTCGATGGCAGATCAAACAGGTAACTCAGGCCTTCGTTGATCAGTGGCGCCGCCAAACCCAGAGTGGTAGCCGCCCCACCGAGCAGACCGAAGATAAACAATACATCGATAAACTTGCCGAGCTTACCGTGACTGCGGCCTTCACCTATGACAGGCATTAAGGCCGCCGACACCTTGAGCACTGGTTGCCTGCGAACATAAAAGAAGTAAGCGATGGGGATGGCCGGGATCAAATAGATGCTCCAGGCGATGGGCCCCCAGTGGAATATGCCGTAAGTGGCGGCCCAGCGCACGGCTTCTTCACTGCCGGCTTGAAGCTGGAACGGCGGGTGTTGATAGTAATAGGCCCACTCAATAGTCCCCCAATAGAGGATGCTGGCGCCTATACCACCGCAAAACAGCATTGCCGCCCAGGAAGCTGTGGCAAACTCAGGTTTTTCATCGGCATCGCCGAGCTTAATCTGGCCGATATCCGAGAAGATGATATAAATCATAAAGAAGAATGCCGCCAAGCCGAGCGACAGGTAAGCAAAACCCAACTTATCCGTCATAAACGCCTTGGCAACGGCTATCCATTCGGCGCCTTCTGCAGGAAATAGAGCCAGCGGGATCACCACCGCAAGCAGCAAGCCAAGGGCGCCAAAGAAAGTGGTTTTATCTATGAGTTCAAAGTGTTTTTTCATATTTTTGCTCTTCTGTTCGTCCCCGTTCGGGAGCTGGGGCCGCTGCTGGACCCATGCCGGATAAAATAGGCGCAAGTGGCCATTCAGTCGATTATCTTTATCCGGAAAACGTACGAAAAGTGACGTAAATCAATAGGATGTTACATGATGAGATGTTTGTGTCCAGCTTGTATGAATTGCTGAATCGCTCAGTCGTTGCTGATTAAAGCGCCTAAGACCATAAGGATTTATGCTCTTGATTGCAAGTTTGGCCAATCTGGGAGGTGTCATTCATAAAAGCAAAGGGGCCCACAGTCACAGGGGCCCCATACAGACAAAGTACCAACAACCGGCAGAATCTGGCTGTCAGTCTGCCGCTTCGCTACTGCTTCAGCTTCATCCAGGCGGCCTGGGTTTCACGACTGCTTCTTGGGTCCTTTGGCACCAGCCAAAGCAGCATCATATTCAGCAGTGAAGTCGAGAGCATAGCTCCCCAAAGCAGCATGAGAGAGAGTGTGATAAGGATGTAACTGGCGTAGGAGTCCATAAAGGACAGGGCCAGACTGATCACCACACCACTCCCGGGTAATAACAGCAGAGTAATAAACAGCATCAAACATACCGTCTTGGCGACTGACCACCCCAGATTACGAGCCCTGCGACTGATAATCCTGTAGCCGAAATAGAGGCTGGGCAGTAACCAAAACATGATGAGCGTCCCTGTCCCCTGCCCTTCAAGCCGCAGCAGAGAGCGCAACGCAAAAGAAGGGGAACCGGAAGTTTGCACCATAAAGATTAGACATCCGAGAAACAATCCGTTGCAGATCCCCAGTATCATGCTGCTGCGAAAGAAAGCCAACGCCGGCGTCTGACGATCGGGATCGCACCCCTTACGATGAGCCAGTAAAGGGTGTTCCGGTTCAACTTTTACCAAGGGAGGACGAAACAGGTAAATCAATAACTGCGCCACCAGCCAAACAACAGCGCAGCCCAAGGCAAACATCAAGCCAAGCCAAGGCATAGTCTTGTCAAACTGGATCATGCTCAGTAGCGTTGGATAAGAGAAGCCGAACAGGATGTTCACCAATGCCAGAGGCACACCGCCCAAATACCCGAACGCCCGTCGACCAATAGCAATATGCGCTGCCAGCAACCCCGCACCTATGCTGAGTTGTAGCCCTGTTGCCAAGATAGCCAACAGTGAAATAAAGAAGTCGACCTCTTGGATTGCCAGCAGCAGTGAAGGTGAGAACATGTACACCAGTTGCCACTGATAATGGATAGCCAGTATGGGCAGCAGCGCAATAAAATAGCGACTCCGGTCGCGGGCTTTTTCCGCCCCGCCAAACTCTGGCTGAACAAAGAGATCGCTAATCACCCTCGCCATGCTGTTGGCCGATTGTCTCAATCCCATACCTCATCCTCCTCGGTATCAGAGTGCAAGCTCAAAAATGCTTGCCATTCAGGGCGGTCGCCATGGCGCAGACTCAATTGATACAAGGCATCGCCTTCACCACCAAAGAAGTTTTCATGGTCAACATCCAGTGCATTGCCGTATTCGGTAATAAGAGGCAGGTACTGCACATCCTGTAATCCCAACTGCAAGGCACAACTGGCCAGCGGCGTCCCCCAGTTGGCGCCATCACATTGATCACTGCCGTCAAAACCGCGGCAAAACTGCTGCAGAATTTGCGCCATCAGCGGCAAGGCTTCGGCATGACAGGCTGAACGTTGGAAAAAACGGGCCTCATCCCATTGCTGTTTACCATCGGTAAACCTAAAGGCCAAGGTCTTGCCGTGCAACAGCTTGCTGCAATCCTGAGTCAGTGACTGCAGTTGGCGCAGCGCGTCGAGTTGGCCTTCGGTACTTTCGAGATCGGCAACCTTTATCAACGTATGTCCAAAGCATTGCAGCGCCTGGCGCTGCGCCTCACTCAGCCTCCAGTTATGCTGCCAGTGACAGGACTCCAGGGATAACGGGATAGGGCTGCCTTGCCACTGTGCAGGCTCAGGGAAAGGGCAGCGCAGCAGTTCTTCACGATCCGAGAAGATCAACTCTGTACCTACATGCAGCAGTTGCCCCTTTGCCAAGAGGGTCAAAGGCGGCGTTTGCGGATCCAATGCCAACCTGACCACCAAACCATCAGACCAACTCAGCCACAGCCCATCGGCCTGCCAGATAGAAGTATCCAACTGTTCGAGATGGAAAAGCGCATCCTCTTCGTCTTCACAAAGCCGCACAACTCCGGCCTCCGAGCGCTCACCATTGTCGAGATTGAGCCATTCAACTCCAATGACAACACCCGCATCTGTCTCTCGAATCACGGGGATGGCCGCCAGGGCTCGTTGCGGACAAACAGCAATCGCCCCAGGTTCAGGGTCCCATTCAAGCACTGAATCGTCCAGGGGAAATACCTTGAACTTCACCCCTTCTCCCTGGATATCAATGCGAACCATGTAGTGCAGTTCTTCGTCTTCATCTATGACATGCATAAGCAGGCTGTTGTCCGGCCCGGCATAAAGACGTTGATTGAGATTAGTGTTATTCAAACAAAAGTAAGGCCCATCCTCATCCAGATAGTCATAACCACCGCCAAAACAATCTTCATCATACAGCTGGGCTGAAATCTCGCTGACAGTGCCAACTTCAGGAATAAGAGGCAGGCGTTGCAAAGTTAAGTCCGTATCCTTGTCCATCTCATAAAACAACACCAGCAAGGCATCACCATCACTGTTGACAACACCCTGGACACTACCAAATTTGCTTTGATAATCATGCAGTAAACGGCATTGCTGCTGCGCGGGATCGTACAGATAGAAAGCGCCAAATTGGTTGCCAAAAACACAGGCGCCATCCCGGGTTTGCCCTTTCAGGGTCACCAATCCCTTGGATGAACTCAACTCGGCAGCCCAAAGCAGTTCGGTGCCACCTTCATCAAACGGACGCATCTGCAATAGATGGAGAACCGGGCCACCTATATCAGACTTTACTTTCAGCAACCTGGGGCCCAATTCGCTGGCCCGGGCGTATCTCTCTGGATACGGGGCAAAATCCAAAATCTCAATCACAAAACAACCCTTTGTTATTTATGATAATTACCTTTGTTTAATCATCATTTCATTGATAATCGTCTTCATCCTGACGGCTCATTTCATATGGCAAGCGGCGGTTAAAGTCCTCGCCATCAGGGGTATCGGCATACTTGCCGAGCAAGGTATCCAGATTGCCATCCTGTTGGAAAAACAGCTCATGATCGACATCGATACAGTTGAGGTATTGGGCCACCAGCGACAGATATTGGCTGCCGGCCAATCCCAATTGCAACGCACAGTCGGCCAGCGCCGGCTTGCTGATGTGTGGATCGCTGTAACAGTAATGGAGCCGCTCATTGGCAATGAATAGCCCCAGCAGACGCGCCATATAGTTCCGGCCTTCCAATTGGAGGGCCACAGCCTCAAAGAAGCGCGCCTCATCCCAGCTTTCGTCGGCATCATAAAAACCGAGGCGCAAGTCTTTACCCGACTTGAGCGATTCAAAATCTGTCAATGCCCGCAGCACCAGCTTGTCCAAGGCCTCAAGCCTCGCACTCGCTGACTGCAGATCCCTGACTTCGATTCGCGAAAAACCGAGCAAAGGGGGAACTGTATCCTGTACCTGGGCCAGGGCATGGAAGCTGCTCCATTCTGTCTGCTGTAATTGCACAGCAAAGCTCGCGTCCATGGCGGCGGGCGCTTGGTTCATCTGGCTGGCCAGATCCAAAGTGGGGTTGGGATTGACGCGCCACAGATAATGCCAGTCGGTCAGCAAAGCTCCCTTGCCGAGGAGCTTCATGCCCTCCTCGTCGTATAAGTCATCTTCGCCATCCGGAAGATACAGGGGTGAGCGCCACTGCCCGTCCAGAGAAACCTTGCGGGTCGCACCGCCATGCCAGCCAAGCCAAAGCGCCGCTTCGTCATTGCAGTAGGCAATATCATCCAGCTGTAGCCAGAAACGCCCCAGGGCCTCTTGCCAGTCGAGATTGTCGACATCGGCCGGAGCCAACAGCATGTCGGCGTCATCGGCCAGTTGCTCACGGGTAAATTGACGCACGCAAAAACGGCCTATCTCGCGGCCAAGGCGCAAGTCGATGCGCTGCAACTGATACGCCAGTGCCTCGGTTTCAGCATCAGCTACCCGGCTCAACTCCATGGCCGGCAGGATAAGCTCACCACGCTCACTGTCCAGCGCCAGGGCACACTCCCAGAGCGCTTCATTCCCCGGCGGATTGGGCAGAGGCATGGCCACCACCTGCAAGGGCTCGGAATAACGGCCCTGCCATTGAACTTGGTTAATGCTACTACCTACTGGGTCACTACCTACGGTGTCACTGCCGACGACAGCCATAGGGTCCAGCCGCAGCAAAAACTGCCAGGCCTGGGACCGACGACGCCTACTGCGGTGGCAATGCAGGATCAAGCTGTTATCCGGTCCTGCATAGAGGCGATCGGTAAAACTCAGCCCCATGCTATCCGGCAGTCCGGTCTCATCGACCTCGGCCCAAGGGCTGCCCTGATTATCCACCTCATCATTCAGCTGCATGGCAGCCGAGGGCGAGAGATCCCTGTCCTCCAGCCAGTGCCAGAGCATTAAATCGTAACAGCAGCGCCGGTCATTTTCGCCCAGTGATGCCAGGGTTCGGCCATCACTCAATACCGCGACTTTGAGATATTCCATCCCGGTATGAGCCAAAAACTCCTGCTGCCGACGCGCCAGATCCACCAAGTAGATACAGCCCTGCTGATCCCAGATAACGCAGCTCTGCTCACGCCCCGGCACTCCATGGAAACAGCCACTGACCTGCATAGTGCCCTCGGCCATAGGAAAGTCTGTGCTCCAGACGAGCCGATAACCCGAGCCTGTATCTGCCGCTTCATAGAGATACAGGCAAGGGCAGCCATTGTCCGCATCGATATAGATGAGTTTCCCGTCGCCAACCGGCGAGCATGTGAATGACATATTTCCTCGTTCTTCAGATCATAGGGCTCTGGCTTTAAGCTGGGGCAACACACTTGAGGCAGAGCCACACAAAGCGTGTTGTTGCATTGACCTCAGTCCAGATAAGCCCCATCCTCGAGGCGAAGCTCGGCAGGTAAGAGGTCGTAAAACTGCTTACCCTCCAGGGTATCGGCATACTTCTCCAGCAAGTCCTGCAAATGGCCGTCCTGCTGGAAAAACAACTCATGATCCAGATCGATACACTTAAGGTAGCGCGCCACCATAGGCAAAAATCGACTGTGACTCAAACCCAGTTGCAACGCACAATCTGCCAGCGCCGGCTTACCCAGTGCCGGGTCACTAAAGCAGTTGTGGCATGATTTGTCGCGTATGAATGAGAGCAGCAACTGCAACATCAGATTCCAGGCCGGCTCCTGAGTCACGACGGCTTTAAAGAATTGCGCTTCATCCCAGCTCTCATCGGCATCATAAAATCCAAAGCGCAGGTCTTGGCCTGATTTGAGAGATTCATAACCACGCAAGGCCTCGCTCATCAAGGTCGTCAGAGCCTCGAGTCTGGCACTCTCGGATTGCAGATTGTTGACCTCAATCCGTTTATATCCAAGTAGAGGGGGGATCTCCTGCGGTTCTGCAGTTGCACTATTTAAGCTGCGCCAGTATTCGCTGCTTGTAGCAATGTCGCAGCTCGCTTCCATGGCAGCCGGTTCAGTATCTAGCTGGCTGGCCGCATCCAAGGCTGGATTGGGGTTGAAACTCCACAGATACTCCCAGTCGGTCAGCAAAGCGCCACTGCCGAGCAGATTCATTTCATCGGCATGGTATAAATCACGCTTGCCATCGGGGAGATAAAGGGGCGAGCGCCACTGCCCGTCCAGAGAAACCTTACGGGTCGCGCCGCCATGCCAGCAAAGCCAAAGCGCTGCTTCGTCATTGCAGTAGGCAATATCATCCAGCTGTAGCCAGAAACGCCCCTGCGCCTTTTGCCAGGCCAAATTGTCTAAATCGGCCGGGCCCAACAGCATGTCGGCATCGCCGGCCAGTTGCTCGTGGGTATAATGACGCACACAAAAACGCCCTATCTCGCGGCCAAAGCGCAAGTCGATACGCTGCAACTGATACGCCAGCGCCTCGGTTTCAGTATCCTGCGCCCGGCTTAACGTCATTGCCGGCAGGATAAGCTCGCCGCGCTCACTGTCCAGCGCCAGGGCACACTCCCAGAGTGCCTCGTTTCCTGGCGGATTGGGCAGTGGCATGGCCGATAATTGCAAGAGTTCGGGATAACTTCCCTGCCATTGAACTTGGCTAAGATCACTGCCCACAACAGCCATGGGATCCAGCCGCAGCAGGAATTGCCAAGCCTCCGCCTCATCGCGCTCACTGCGGTGACAGTGCAAGATCAAACTGTTATCCGGCCCGGCAAAGAGGCGATCGGTAAAACTCAGCCCCACTCTGTCCGGCAGTCCGGTCTCGTCGACCTCGGCCCAAGGGCCGCCCTGATTATCCACCTCATGGTTGATACACTGAACGGCCGAGGGCACGGGAGCATTGCCATCCCGCCAATGCCAGAGACAGACTTCGTAGCAATAACTAGACTTATTTTCACCCAATAATGCCAGGGTTCGGCCATCACTCAATACCACGACTTTGAGGTTTGCTATCCCAGTTTCGGCGAGTAGTTGCTGCTGCCGTTGCGCCAGGTCCACCAAATAGAGGCAGCCTTGCTGATCCCAGATAACGCAGCTCTGCTCACGCCCGGGTACTCCATGAAAACAGCCGCTGACCTGCATAGTGCCCTCGGCCTTGGGAAAGTCTGTGCTCCAGACGAGCCGATAACCCGAGCCCGTATCTGTCGCTTCATAGAGATACAGGCAGGGGCAGCCATTGTCCGGGTCAATATAGATGAGTTTACCGTCGCCAACCGGCGAACTTGTGAATGACATACTTCCTTATCCTTTTCTCATAAATGACAGTTACTTATAGTCATCATCATCGTCGTCAAATTCGTCATCGTCGTCATAGTCGCCTTTCTCGGCCAGCTTAAACTCCGGGTCGTTATAGGGGCTTGGGACCGCCGCCAGGAAAGCCGCCAGCTCTTGCGAGCCCTGATGTTCGGCAAAGATCACTTTCAAGGTGCGATTGATATGAAATGGATGCACGGGCAAGGCGCTGAGAACATTGAAATAGTCCGCGAGTTGCGGCAGTGCCTGCCTGTGCTGGCTGAGCGCCAAGGCAGCCTCGGCCAGCACTGGCTGCCCCTCGGCTCCCAGCAAACACCTGGCCTGGGGCAGACGGCAGTATGCCGCCAAGATGGCCACAATCAACTCAGGCCCCTGCTCCAGACGCACGGCATAGTGGAAGAAGTCGTACTCGCTGTGCCGGTTCCCCAAACCATCGACAAAAGCAAACCAAAGCCTGCCAGGCTCAGTAACTGCACTATGAGTTATTTTCTGCTTCAAGCGGCCAAGCCAGCCGGCTCTGGTTGCTACTGGGACTCTAGTTGCTACTGGGGCTCTGGCTGTTACTGAGGCTAAGGGCGCTCCGCACGCCTCCCCCAGGCTCTGCTCCAATTTGGGGAGCACCGCCAGTAGCTGCTGCAAGAGTTGCAGCCTGCCTTGATTTGATGTCAGATCGTCACAATAGAGAGTCACCCTGCCACTGGGGCAAGGCTCGGCCTGTAGTTGGCTGGGAATTTGCAGCGGCTTGGGTTGATAGCTGCAGCAATTGAGCGGGCACTTTTGCTGTTCGGCGGCCAGCAGGCTCTGGGGCACAGCAGCTTGGGAGCCGATGTCGACCGAGTAGTGACTGGGCTCATCGAGATCACCGAATGCCAACCAGAGCCGCCCTTGGTTAACCCCCTTAATCATGACCAGATCACCACCATAGTGGCTCAAGGGGCGCCAATGCCCCGCCGCATCTTGGCTGCCCAGTTGGTACAGAGGGGAAAGCCTCTCGCCCTTCGGCGACACCTTTTGCATCACACCCCCTTTCCAGCCCAGCCAGAAGACGAGCTCCTGCTCGCAAAAATAGCTGCAAGTCAGGCTGTTGATCAGTTGCTGCCACTCGTCGTTATCCTGGTGGGATATCTCACCGGCGGCAATCCGCTCCAGCGCTTCCTGAACCGCTTCGGCATCATATTCATCACAAATATCGGCCATGGCCGGCAAACGCACCCCGGCATCGATTTGACGGCCGAGATTCATATCTATCAGCTGCAACCTGGCTTCGTAACGCACAGGCTCGCCCTCGGTCTGATGACGGCTCACGCCATCGGCGGCCAGGGTAGTGATAAGGCCGTTGGCACGGTTCTGGAACCAATAATCCTGCGTTGAAACCTGCACTGGAGCCGGTTTCCCCGGCAGAGGCTGTTCGGACCAGGTTTCGTTTGACGGGTCAAAATACACCAGTTGCTGAAAGCGGAAGCGATAACCGCCATGCTCATTGCGACCATAAAAGGCCACGCGTCCATCCCGGGTCAGAATCAGTGACTCAGGCTCGATTTCGGCACTCACAGGCCAATGCTGCACCGGCTCCATGGCCGCGAGATCGACCTTGAGCAAGCTGTGGCCGCGGCGCGCAGCGATGCCCACCCGCCCGACCACCCACAGGGTCTGTTTGTGGCTATCGAGCCAAGCCCCTGGGCTTCCGGTGATTTGTAAATCCAGCACCCGCTCACAACTGCGCGCCTGATAATCGCAGACAAAAAGCAGTCCATTTTGGCCCAAGGCCAGGAAGCGAGTGTCATCCAGCCATTGCAACAAGGCCAGCTCGCCATCCTCGGTTCCCGGCAACTCACATTGCCACAACAGGGTGTCGGCCTCATCAGCGCTCTGGATAACCTGAATAAGCTCAGGGCCGATAAAAAACAGCTTGGCCTGTTGCAGGCGGATATTGGTTCTTACATTGGCATTCATTGAGTTATTCCTGTGATTTGCAATCAGGCGGGGGAAATCGGCCAGGGCAAATCCTGGACAAAACGGCGATATTGGCGGCTCTTGAGCAGCCCCTGGCCGTGACGCCGTTGAATAAGCGGCACTGAGTGCTGTTGATGGAAAGCGGCGCCTGGACCATCAGCTAGCATATTGAAGTAACGGGCCAACAAAGGCAGATAAGCTATGTCATCACCGGCCAGCGCCAGCACTGTGTCCGACAAGGCCGGCTTATCGGCGCCGCTGCGCAGACTTGCCGCATCGGGATAGGCCAGCAGCTTCTCAACGGCTTCGGCCAACAGCTCGGCGCCGCCCGGCACAACTATCAGCGCGGCCACAAACTGCGCCTCGGTCCATTCACTGCCATTTCTGTCATTAAAGCGCCACTCCAGGCGCTCACCCTTGGCGCTGTTTGGTAAGTCGGCCAGACGGCTGACCATCTCTTTGGCGCTGGCCAGCAAACACTCCCCCAGTTCCAGATAATCGGCCTCAACAATATTGAGCCCCGCCTCACCATGGGCCAGGCTCTGCTGCTCACTCATCACCAACTCAGGTTTAGGCCAGAAGTAACAGGGCAAACTCTGGCAATCGGCGTCCCCTGGCAGCATGGGCGTGACAGTACTGGTATCCAGTGCATATATCTCGAACCCCACCAGCAACAAACGATTAGCCGTGGGTGAGGTCAATTGATAGTCATAGTGGTCAAAGGCAACCAGGGCAAAGGGATTGGCTTCGTCGCCGGGGAGTGGGCATTCGTTGGCGCGATAGCGAGGCGACAACGCCTTGAGGCGGAAGTGTTCCTCTGGCGCCAGATAGCCCTTAATCAGCTCGCCACTACGCAACCTCAGCCAAAAAGCGGCTTCATCCCGGCAAAGGCGGATACCGCTCAGCCCGTCAGACAGGCTTTCGAGCGCGTCAGTCAGCTCTTCTTCATCACAGGCATCTTCACCGCTCCTGAGTGATTCAAGCAAAGTGGAAAAATCATCCGGATCCAACAAGCCATCATGGCTGTCAAACCAAAACACCGGCTGTTGCCAAAGCACGTCAAGGGATTCGAGTGCCACCAGTTGCAACTGCAACCCAATGCGTGGACTGTCACCGCTCTCATCCAACAGACACTCAGAAACCGGCAATAACGCCAACTGCCGCTCAGGGCAAAGGTGTATGCTCGGGTAACGGCGAGCTTTAAGCAGCGGTTTGCCCTCAATCCGGTGAAATTGGCTCTGGCCATCGACCACATTGGTGCACCAGAAGCCATGCTCTCGCTGCGCCAGAGAGTCGCATTCACGCTCATAGAATAAAAAACAACCGTCTCGGCGCAGCACCATGGTGCTGCCAAGGCGGCGATCATCCAGATATTCAGGCAACCAGATATCCTTAATAGGCCGCCAGTCGGCCAGCGACCAGCCCAGAAGACAGGGATATTCATCATCCCCTCTTGGCTGCTCGGCCACATACCAGAACTCGCCTCTGTCTTTATCCAGCCAACCATGACCATAGATGCCAACATTTGGCAGATTGACCATCAGCCGAGGCCCGGTTTCGATATCACCGGCATAGATCTGCCCGGAGCGGGTGGCGACCACAAATTCACTGTCGCTGTAGAAGGCGCTCAGCACCACTTTATTCTCGGCCTGGGGCAACTCATACTGCCAAAGCAATTGCTGACGGCCGTCAGCCAGCGGCGTCAACAGCTGCAACTGCGGGGCACCGACTTGCTTCGGGGAATGTAAAATCAATTTGGCAGCTGTCATTTGAGACTCCTGTTGTTAACAGTAAAGAGATAGCCGAGCCCGTAAATCGAAACGGCATAATGAGATAGCCCAAAGGCAGCCATCAAACATAAAACCAACTTGGCATGGCTAATGGGGCTTGCCAGGTGCGTATGCAGAGCAAATAAAGGGGAAGGTAACGCTTGGCCTAGATTAACCAGGAGCCTAGTGGGAAACTGAACGACAATAGCAGTTTTCAAAACAATCCTTTTCGATGGCCTTAAGGCCTGGGCCCATCCAGGGCTCGCTGATATAAATTCGGCAGGAAACATAGTGACTATTGGCACACCGGATACAACCGGCGCCGAACATATGGCTTCCTTGGTGGAGAGATGAATTCTGACGATTATGCCACCCCATGACAAGCTTGAATGCCAATAAAGTGATGCGAGTCAATAGGGAAGAAACAAAATTTATACAATTATCAATCAATACAAAAGATGGATGATTCGCCAAAAAACCAACAGGCAAAGCGAAGCCGACAATGACAGGTTTCTCTGGGTAGAGCGACCTTGGTTCTCAGCACTGATACAAGTTTGTAACCTACGGCTTTGAGGTTTTCCCTTCGGAACTTATCTCAATAAAAACAAAGAGCAGCGCCGGGGCGCTGCTCTTTACTTCAGATGAGGCACTATCAGAGTGTCAGATCCACTTGGATTAACCACCAGGCGCGAGGACTGTTGTTGTTTGCGGCTACCACGGCACCTGGCTCATAGGCCGGTGCATAGTGAACCAAAATCAAAGGTTCAGCCGCGCTATAATGGCCCGCCGGCAGACTGCCGTTATAGCCATCTTCCGGGTGCAGACTCAAAGTCACCTGAGCCGGACAACTGGCAAACTTCAGCAAAGGTTTTTCGATAGCGCCGCCAGCCAACGAACCATCGGCACACTTGCCACTGCGACTGGCTCTCAGAGTAGCCAAACCTACCTGACCTTTGTCGTTTTTCACCCGAACTGACAACAGGCTATAGTCTTTGCCTTCCACGGCTTTGGCGCGTTTATTGAATTCCTGCAGCAGGAAATAACTCTTGTCTTCATCACCATTGGCAACTGTTGCCGGAGAGCTGACACTCAATTCGGCGCCATTGAAACTCAGTTGCTGCTCCTCACCTGAACCCGGTTGTGGATTTTGCAAAAATACACTGTAAGTCAGGGTGCCCGGCAGATAGTTACGGCCACCATCATCTGTCACCGACATAGAGATAGGATGTGACTCAGGCAGGGCCACCAAGAGCAACTTATCATCTGCCGTTATCGCCATCTCTTTGGGATTGTAGACCTGAGTGATCTCATGGGTCACCTTGCCATACGGCGCTTTAACCCGACCACTTTCAACACTAATACCCGGGAAGAAGGCCGGTTGTTCATCCTTCTCCACTTGGGGATAATCACCGGGATAGGGGGCAGGACTCACCTTCACATCAAAACTGGCGATGGCATCTTCATAGTTGCGATGTGAAGCGGTGGCCGTGACCTTGAGTGAACCGGCGTTTTTCACCTGCATACTGCCCGATACCGAATTCAGGTCAACCACATCCTGGCCGTAGGGCTCCGGCAAATACTTGATGCTACTGCCGGACACTACACCATCAAGAGTCGGAGGCAAGAGCTGCGCCTGACCATATTCGGTCAACAACTGCGACTGGCTGAAGCTGAGCATTTTCGCCGGAGCCTTAGTGACAGTGACCCGCAGACTGACACTGCGATCTCTATGTGTTGTATCGCCGCTGTCGGTCACAGTGAAATAGGTAATCCCCGCATTGAGCACCTTTATCTGCCCGGTGGCGAGATTCAACTCGGCCACATCATTGGCGGAACCAGCGCTCAAACCACCGCTAAGCTGCCCCAGCACGCCACTGAAATTGACTGGTACCAACTTACCTGGCGCAAACACAGTCGTGACCGGCTCAACTCTGAGAGTGCCATCCATAGCACCGACATTGACGGTGAAACTGGTTTCTGCAGCCTGGTATTGGTCATTCCCGGCATCGTGTACCTTAACCACGGCATAACCGGAACCCACCACGCGGATACTGCCATCGGCCTCCTGCTTCAATGCAGTAACCCCAGCGTCAAAACTGTAGCTCAACGGGCCTTTGGCACCTGTAACCAATGGAGCCAACAACTGATCCTCAGCCTTGGCAAAATTCAGCGCCTGCGCCTTCAACTCGGTATTCAATGCCTTGCTTATCTGAATATTGGCCTGCGTTTTGGCAGGATGATAATTATCATCGCCCGAGTCAGTCACGGTTACACTCACCTCACCGGCCTTGAGCATATCGAAGCAACCATCTTGCTGCAGACTGATGACATCGGTGGCAGCCCCAGGAGACAGGGCATATTCGAGCTTACCTCTGGCCTGCTGAACTTGCAGGCACAGTCTGTCATTGGAAAAGCTGTGATAGATATCGGCCACAGACAATTGCTGACTAGTCCCCTTGAGTATGGTCAAAGGCAAAGTGATCTCTGCTGCACCATAGTCACGATCGCCACTGTCTTGCACGCGGATACTGGCGCTACCGGCACCCAAGAGTTTCAAATCACCATTGGCCGACTCCAGTGTAACAACATCATCACCGGCCAACAGCTGGTAACTGACCTGGCCCTTGTTACCGCGCGCCAGCAAAGACACTTCGGCATAAGGCGCATAAGCCCACTCTTGCTGCTCCAGCGCCAATTCCGTATTTTGTGCCTGGTTGATGGTCACATCAAAGCCCTGCACATTGGCGGCCTCTCCGCTATAACGACCCGGCTGTATCAGTTCGATACGTGTCTTGCCGGCATGCATAACAGCCATGGCCCCGGTGCGGGGGTTCAACTGCACCACATCCTGCGCCGCACCATCGGCAACGCGGAACCAGCTTTCGGGTAAGGGCTCGCCTTGCAGCATAGGTTGTAGCTGCGCTCCCTCAACGAAGGGCTTGGGCGCCAGCGGTAATACCTTGGCAAATTCGCCATCGGGCTGGGAAACAATAATCTTCAGTTGCGCCTCGGCGGCCTGATAATTACGACCACCATCATCACTGACCTGCAGAGTCACTTCACCCGGCACAAAGGCTTTCACTTCACCGTTACCGGCATTCAAGGAAACATTGGACTGGGATTCAGGCAGTTGGTAGTTCAAGGTTCCTTTGACGCCACTGATGCTCAGCTTGCCTGCCTCTCCGGGTTTCAGCAGCAGATCGTTGACCAGCAAAGGGCCGCGGGCAGCCGGCAGTACTTTCACCATAAATTGGCTTTCGGTACCCAGCGTGGTGGCGTTGCCACTGTCTTTGACTGTGACACCGGTTTCACCGGCATTTTGAATATAGAGTTGGTTGTCCTGCAACAGCAGGATATCAGTATTCGGCTCGTTCAACTGATAGCTGAGCTGCCCCACCTTACCCTGCACACTGACTTGCAACCTTTGATTGGCACTGTAGCTCAGCTGCAGATTCTGCACCTTGAGCCCTTGGTGAATTGTCTTGTCGTTGGTCTTCTGAGCAGGCAAATCATCGCCGCCACCGCCACCACAGGCGGACAAAGCTGCCGTAAGCAGCAAAATTACCACTGTTTGTTTCATATAACCCCCATAAAAAGCGGGGGCAATATATAGTCAACAAACTACCACTTCAATAAAAAACAACAATTTTTGCCACAACCGAGATCATTTGGTTACAAATGAAATAAAGGCGAGACGATTAAGTGTTTTTTATGTTAACCACAGCCATTATTAAGTATGCCGAACGATAAAAGCGTGCGCTCTAATAACTTCAGGCAAATCTGTCGTCAGAGAGGGTTTGCAGCGGATCTTTGCCCTGCTCGTACCAACCATCACGGGTATTTTGCACGCAATCAAATGCCTGAATATAAGGCTTGATATCTATGATAGGGGTGCCGTTGAGCATATCGATTCCCTTAACATGAATGCGGTTGCCCTCCAGCCGGTCGATTTCCAGTATCGACAGGCCTATGGGGTTGGGGCGCTTGGGCGAACGGGTAGCAAATACACCGCGCAGTTGGTTATCGAGAAAAGGTTTAACCTTGAGCGCGCCCTGCTTGCATTGATGCAGATGAAACAGCACATAAACATGAGAAAAACCATCGAGGTCCGCCAGCCCTTCGACATAGTCGGGATGGATCACCAAAACTCCTTGATTATCGGCGACCTTGCTGCCCTGAATCGGCATATTGGCCAGTTCTGTGTACTGGGTTTCGGCATGGCCTATGGCGGTAAAGCTGACAACTTGCATAACAACTCCGTTGCAAATACAGAATTGCAGTCTACCTCAGCTTGGCAAAGGGGTCTTCAAAGCAACTCACATTCTTAGGGAAGTGCTTCTTGCAAAGGACTAAGGCCATTTGCGGCTTACAGCCTTGCATCCAGACTTATAAACCGACGCAGAGCACACATGGTATTTGTTTGCACCTTCCTTAGGGCAAGCTCAGTAAGGTCTCGCCGTGAAAGTACTGTTTTCTGAGACTTTTGCCCTCTTCAGAGTTCAACACCTGATCCAAATTAGCTTGAAAGCGCATTACCAGTTCAGGCGGCACCTTGGCACTGAAGGCAAAGCACAAGGGCCTGTGACTCACCTTAACCAAGGGCTGCATTATCTCGGGGTCGTAGCCCCCGCGTCTCAGAGTGCTGAGTAAGGTTAACCTATTGCTGGACAACAAGCTGGCCTGGCCGCTGTTGAGCACCTTGACTGCCTGCTCCAGGCTACTGGTACGTACCAAAAAAGCCGGATCGAAACCCTGGCTCAGCAGCAACTGCTCGCCGACATCTTCCCTGACGGTTGCCACCAGCAAATGCTTGGCATCCTCCAACTTGGTCAGCGCAGGCGCTGAGCGTTTGAGCGCATAGAGATTCAGCTCCAGGGTGCCAAGGCTGCAGGCCCATTGAAACAGCGGTTCCCTCACCTGAGTACGGGTTGTGGAAAACAGCACCACGTTATCGCGACTCCCCAACATATAGTAACCACGGGCCCAGGGCAGAAGTTCTATGGTCTGGGGCTCTGTACCTGTCCGCCGCCAAACGGCCCGCAGCACATCGGTGGCAAATCCGGATACTTCCCCATTATCCAGGCTGAAGTTATAGGGTGGATACTCTTCCGTGAGATATCTGAGTTGACCAAGCCCCACGGCAGCCTGAACGCTGCAACAATAGAGCAATAGCGGAAGCAGCAAGCGCATAACTATCCCCCGAGACAACAGTATCTATTAAGTGTTGTCAAAGGCGGCTCAATATACAAACCCGGGTTTTAATGTTTAGTAAGTTGTTGTATTCATATGTTTTTTAACAAAACCGTTCGAAAGGAGAGTCCTGGCATTCAGCAAGCCACGTCAGCAGCCCGTAAAGGGCTTGAATTATTTTTCACGACGCCTTGAGCATGGAACACACTTAAAGGCTCTCAAAATGTCGATTTACCCCCTTAAAATCGCGATTTAAACAATTCTCAAGACCATGATTTTAAAGGTTTTATTTTTAGTGATATTCCAGAGTGCCGATGTTAGCCTGCAAAGGTTTTTGGGAAGGCGCCAACAAAACCCATGCTTGTCTGCATAGGCAGCGCTAGCAAAGAGAGTTAGCGCCCTCCCTGGTTAAAGGAAGCCGTATGGATATTATTGATAAAGTTTTTCAGCAAGAGGATTTCTCACGCCAGGATTTGAGCGACAGCCGTTTTCGCCGCTGCCGCTTTTATCAGTGTGACTTCAGCCATTGCCAGCTAAGGGATGCCAGTTTCGAGGATTGCAGTTTCATTGAAAGCGGCGCCGTCGAAGGGTGCCACTTCAGCTATGCCGATCTGCGCGATGCCAGTTTCAAGGCCTGCCGCCTGTCTTTGGCCAATTTCAGCGGTGCCAACTGCTTTGGCATAGAGTTCAGGGAGTGCGATCTCAAGGGCGCCAATTTTTCCCGGGCCCGTTTTTACAATCAAATCAGCCATAAGATGTACTTCTGCTCGGCTTATATCTCAGGCTGTAACCTGGCCTATGCCAATTTGAGCGGCCAATGCCTGGAAAAGTGCGAGCTGTTTGAAAACAACTGGAGCAATGCCAACCTCAGCGGCGCTTCCTTGATGGGCTCCGACCTCAGTCGCGGCACCTTCTCCCGCGACTGCTGGCAACAGGTAAACCTGCGAGGCTGTGACCTGACCTTTGCCGATCTGGATGGGCTCGATCCCAGACGGGTCAACCTCGAAGGCGTCAAGATCTGTGCCTGGCAGCAGGAGCAACTGCTGGAACCCTTGGGAGTCATAGTGCTGCCGGATTAGTTCAAAGGCAGACTCAAGCGACAAGCGGGCAAATATCACTTGAGTTCCCGCTTGCAACAGGGCAGATTCAGCTATAGCAGAGCATAACCGCCGAAATGCCGTTTCTCTGCTGTCGCAGCCGGCGTTATACCTTCCCTTCAAAGGAGGCATTATGAAGACTCAACTGCAAGCTGAACTGGCTCAGGTCAAGCGCTCTTTGGTAATCACTCAACTGCTTGGGGCCCCCGGTATGTTGCTTATAGGCCTGGCACTCTATGGCCTGGTTGTCGCCGAAGGTGATGCCTTCGCCCCGGCGCTCAATAACCCCATCAACTGCTATCTGCTGATCGCCATAGGCTCGGCCATCGCCCTCTGGGAGGCGTTGAAGGTCATCAAGCTCTCCAAAAAACAAACGCAGATCCTCAAACAGTTGGACGAACTCAACTAAGCCTCAATACCGGCAGGCCACCAAGAGCCTGCCCTCAGGAGAAAAGCCCATGGAACTGGAAATCCAAGTCACTTTTCGCACTGGAGACAGCATAAGAACCCGGCGTTACAAGAGTGAGCAAGGTGCCCTGCGCGGCATTTGGAAATGGCTCAGCAAGCATCAGGACAAGGCCGATATTCAGGCCAGCTTCTTTTCCCCCGAACTCGGCCACCGCGCCTTTGAGCATCCGGAGCAGCTCAGCGAGTTCGAGCCCAAAACCATAGATAACTTTTATCAATCCAGAGCCTGGCTGGCACTCAGATATCAGGTGCTGCAAACTCACGAGCACAAATGTGTAGAGTGCAATCGCACTAAAGCCGAACACAATATAGTGCTGCATGTTGACCATATTTTGCCCCGCAGCAAGTACCCGCACAAAGCACTGGACATTAATAACATGCAAATACTTTGTGAAGATTGCAATCTGGGTAAGTTGGATAAATGATCACTATGACTTGTCGCCCTATTTAGGGTGAGGTATTCTGTAACCTGTTTGTAAAGATTGACTCAAGGAAGAGGGGCAGCCAGGGCTGTTGCAACAGGGACACCTCACAAAAATCAAACCTTTCCTTTATATGTCAATTGTTTGACTCGACTCAAAAAATTTTGATCTCAAACTGTTAGAGTCGCGGTTTAATTTATTATTCGCTTCTGCCGAGCCTGTGCCCTTGACACTGCTGTTGGCCGGAACTGTACCCCAGACCAGCGGCGCTTCGAGAGAATGCCACAGGGCGATCACAAGCCAGCACGGAAGTAGAACACCGAAAAAACGGAAGTTAGCTCATGAAGAATATAATAATCGCTATCGTTTTGACCGGCCTGATGGCCTGCAGTACTACCCCCAACACCATAGTCTTCGACGGCAGCAGTGCAGAGTCGACCCAACAGGATGTCATCAGACTCATGGCGCAGCTGAACTCCCATGACAAACAGGAATTTGTCATGGCCTTGTTGGCAATCCAACTGGCCGAGTTCGACACCCCATTGGCAGCACTGAACCACTCGGATCGCAACGGCCAGATGGACTTCGGCCTGATAGGGCAAAAGATTAATGGTCTGGACTTTGAACAAGTGCTTGAACTGGCACACAGCAAAAGCGATAAAGCCAAGCCCCGCCAACCGCTGCCTTAACCCGGCAAGTGAAAGTTCTATCTCGGCTTCTTGGTGTGGTTTCAAATCATGGCGTTAAATCATGGCCTGAAACAATAACCTCTTTCTGCGGTCGGCTGCCCCGGCCGCAATCCCAAGCTGGCGCACTTGCCATAGGGCTCGGCGGCAAATAAAGCTAAGTGATTGAATTTATATTTGCCTTATGGTGGCAAACTGATTACCATGCGTCCGCATCGCTCACCATTCATTCACTGTAGAGGAGAAAACATCATGCAAAACACATCAACCTCCTTTGCAGGTCTTGTCCGCTAAATAGCAGAAAGCTATCCACTGATTTCATAGCTTTCAAGTAAAGCTATCGCTTCGGTCAACTGGCCTGCCAATACGTTTATCGTTTAAATCCTGTTTAAAGGAATTGGTCTATGGGCAGATCCGTCCAAAAACTTACTGAAAGCGTCAGCCTGATTGCATCCAAAGAAACCTGGGTAGAAGGGCTGGCAATACAACAACTGATAAAAACCTCTGAATTGGCCTGTATGCAGCACGTGGCAGGAATGCCGGATCTGCACCCCGGCAGAGGCTATCCCATTGGTGCGGCGTTTTTTGCCGTCAACAGAATCTATCCTGCCTTGGTCGGCAACGACATTGGCTGCGGCATGTCACTGTGGCAGAGCTCGCTGAAGCTATCCAAGGTCAAGCTGGATAAGATGGCGAACAAGTTCAAACTGATAGAACAGCCTCTGGATGAAACCTGGGCGCAAACAATTGTCGAGCGCAAGCGGGAAAAAGGCATAGCCATCACAGGCTTTGACCAGGCGCTGGGCACCATAGGCGCCGGTAACCATTTTGCCGAGTTTCAGGCGATAGAAACTGTCTATGACCAGGCGGCGCTGCAAGAGCTGGGGCTGGACAGCCGCTATCTGCAACTGCTGGTGCATTCAGGCTCCAGAGGCCTGGGGCAGGCAATTTTGCAGGAACATATCCGCCGCCACAGCCACCAAGGCCTGAGTCCGGAAGATAGCGAGTTCAGCGACTATCTGGCCAAACACGATGAGGCGCTACGCTGGGCTGAGTTGAACCGCGAGCTGATAGCGTGTCGCTTCCTGGAAGCGATCAACAGCTCTGGCAGCTCGGTGTTGGATGTGAACCACAATATGGTATCCCCCAAGTGCATAAACGGAACCCAAGGCTGGCTGCACCGAAAAGGCGCCACCCCGAGCGATAAGGGTTATGTGGTGATCCCGGGATCCCGCGGCGACTACAGCTATCTGGTGAAACCCTGCGCCGCTGCGGGCGATGCCGCCGACATCAGCCTGTTTTCCCTGGCTCATGGTGCCGGGAGAAAATGGCAGCGCGGCGAGTGTCAGGGCCGCCTGGCGCACAAGTTCAGCCGTGAAGATCTCTACCTCACCGCCCTGGGAAGCCGGGTGATCTGCGGTAACAAGACACTGCTGTATGACGAAGCGCCCCAGGCCTACAAAAAATGTGCGACTGTGGTTGGCGATATGGTCGATGCCGGTTTGATTGAGGTTGTTGCCAGGCTGCGCCCTGTGCTGACCTTCAAAACCAACGGGGAGTGCTGCTGATGATACTGCTGCAACTGTCGGCCGGAACCGGTCCGATTGAATGCTGCCGCGCTGTGGCCCTGGCGGTGCAAACCATAGAGCGGGAGTGTCAGGCGCAAGGCATAGGCTACGAGTTGTTGGAGGTGACTCAGGCAAACGCTAAAACCGGCGTCGCCTGTTTCAAGTCGGTCTTGCTGCAACTCAGTGCCAATGATGAAGCCCGGGCCAAGCACTTGGCGCTGGCTTGGCAGGGAGCCATGCTCTGGAGCTGCCAAAGCCGCTTTAGGCCCGGGCACAAACGCAAAAACTGGTTCTTCAGCGGCCAGATGTTTGAGGTCAATGACAAGGCTCTGGATAAGCAAATCCACTTTCAGGCCTGCCGAGCCTCGGGCGCCGGAGGGCAGCACGTGAACACCACAGACTCGGCCATCCGCGCGACCCATATCGCCAGCGGCCTGTCGGTGCGGGTTGAAACCGAGCGCAGCCAACATGCCAACAAACGCCTGGCAACGGCCTTGCTGTTTCAAAAGCTGGAGGCGCTGAAGCAAGAGCAGATGAACCGGGAAGAGCAACAGCGTTGGCAACAACACTGGGAACTGCAGCGGGGCAATCCGCGAAGAAGCTTTAAAGGCGAAAAGTTTATTCCGCTCGACTAAAGCTTAGGTAAAGGAACAGGCCGGGAGCCGGGATTGGCGCTCGGGCCTGCTTCCTATCTGTCACTGCGGCTCACTCAGCTGAGTCCGCTCAGCTGGATCTATCAGTTACGCCACCTTGAGCAAATCCATATTCTTGGCCAATGCCTGCATTCGCGGCGCCACAATTTCAAGGGTAAACAGCGCCGCCTTCTGACGGGCCGGATGGCGCTGGCTCTGATCCAGCATGGCCTCAATATTGCGGCTGCGCGCCACGGCAATATCAGATTCGGAGCACTGGCTGGCAACACGGGCCCAGACATAGGCCTCGGCCAAATCGCCTCTGGCTGCAAACAGCATGGACAAACGATACTGGGCAGCGGGCTCACCTTGTCTTGCCGCCATCAGATAACTGTCGATGGCGGCCTCGGTATCGGCCGCTATGCCTATGCCATGCTCCAAGCAGTAGCCCAGATTCAAGGCCGCCAGCTTATCCCCATGTTCAAGCCCCTGCCGAAAGCAGGCGACAGCCTCGGCAAAGCGCTGCTGCTCGGGAAGGTCAATCGGCCAATCTTCGCCATTGGCGGGTTCTCGCAGCAACATCAGCCCGCGGGCGGTAATGGCGTTGGCAATGCCGCCCTGCTCCGCCGCGGTAAACAACTCAAGCGCCGAGCGGTATTCGGGTTTACCTCCCAGCCCCATCAGCTGCATCATCCCCAGATAATAGGCCGCCGCCGGGTCCTGCTGTTTCTGCCAGGCCCTAAGACACCAACGCTTGGCACTGCCCACAGTCAATCCCACAGGTGTTACCCCGATACGGCTGAGGTTATGTTGAAACCAGGCCTCGAGTGGCGTCAACCCTTGCCAAGCCCCAAGCAAACGCCGATAGTGCCGTGGTTCGCCTTCTGCATAAATTGCCGCGCTGGGCGCATCCCAGTAGGTAAACAAGCGCTCGCTGCCCTGCTTATCCAACCAGCCCTGCATCATGGTCGGCTTACGCCGCGTCTCAACCAGCCACATAACTCCTAGGGTCAGCGCCAGCAGCACCACCATAAACAAAATCGGGCCAAGCTCTTGATCCATGTTTTGTATCCCTACTTTCATCAGCCAAACAGTTTCGATGAAACCATTTAGAAGCTATTTCTAAAGTTCCATCTCATTGATTTGGGGCGCAATATCCAAATAGCGCTCACACCTTGTCAATAACTGTGCTTTGTAGCTCGCCACAAACGCCTGCTCATCGTTATCCAATCCATTGAGCATTGCGATAACACCGTCTATTTCTTGGCTTATTCTGGTCGCCATTCTGGTTAGGCTGTTGCTCACCAAGGCTCTGGGTAACCCTATATCCTCGCTGAACGCGGCCAATTGATAGGCGTAGATCTTGTCTGGGTCGAATTCATCATCAATCGCCATCGCCAGCTCTTGCTCAAATTCTTCATACAGGGCCACGCAAACCAAGTCATACCAAGGCGTAGGCACCATACCTGTCGGTGTCATGAAGAAGGAGTAGTTTTTACCATGAGCATCGGCGTTGCCACTCAGTAGATTAAACAGCGTCCACTGCAGCATATCCTGTTTGGCCGCCGCCGGATTAGTGCATTGCTCCGCAAGAGCAAACAGCCTGGGCAGGCTAACACCTTCGCGAATATCTCTGACATCACGGCCATTACCAAAATTTCGTTCGTATTTCTTATTCACACTAAAGCCAAGGGCTTGGCAGCTATCGATAATATGCCTTCTCAGCACCCGCTGTTCAGCGGGCAAATAACGACGATCAAAGCGTTCGACACACAATGATTTGTGCCGACCAAAATGGCGGACCTCAACATTCGCGACATTCATGGCTATCGCCTTCGCCAAACGCATAGTGAGAAACTCGTTGATGACTAAATGCCGCTGCTTTTCGAACTTCAGGATATGGGTCGATGATAAGGCGCCTTCACCGAAACCAAATTGCTTACCGTTGTAGAATAGATTCAGTTTCGACTGTACCCCGGCTACCGACAGCCTGGGCTTGCCATCCCACACCTCCATTGGCCAGAGCTCAGGATCTTCCAGGCGCAAAATGATTTCATCATCACTGATTTCTCGAAATGCCGTCTGTGGCAGTTCAGTCCCCTTGGGAGAAAAGGCAACGGCACCGGCAGTATCCAAGCCTATGGCTCGGATAAGAGCAAAGGTATTGCCCCTGGATACACCAAGAGATTCGATGAGATAATCCAAGCCCCTGTTTTCGGGCAACAGGTTGCCGAGAAACATGGCGATCTGTGTGCTGCTTCCTGTGCCATCCAAAGGGATCATGGGTGATATGGGAAAGCCGTTTTGCCGCCAATCTTGGCTGTAACTGACGGCAAAACTCTCAGTAGCGGGATCGAATGACAAATCACCTATGATTCGATCACCAAGATGCATATCCAAGACAAGGTTTGCTGCTCCACTCATATCTAGTACCACCCGGTCGAATCAACATCAGGCTTGGGCTGCGCCAGCAGACGGATCCCCAAACCATCGAGTATCTTGAAGACAGTAGAGATGTAGACATCTTCACCCTTCTCGACCCGGATGAAGGTTTTCTTGGTGACACCACAAAGCATTGCCGCCACATCCAGAGTGAGTGCAGCTTCTTTTCTACGGGCCTTAATTAAAGCGCCCAATGAATGTGGAGTTAATGGGGAGGCCATAAGATAGACTCAAAGTGTACTTTGCTACACTTTAGCCGTGTTTTAGGGCTGACTCAATATAAAAGTGTATCAACATACACTTTTATACTCTTGGAGACTCGACACAATAAAAAAGTGTACTTAAATACACTTTTTTATCCATTCAAGCCGAAAATGCCTTAAAAGTGTAGTTTGTTACACTTTTAAGGCGCTGAAATAGCCTTGTTAGCTACTGTGGGAACAGACCGGCTATACCGGCGATAATCGCCGCTGGCAGGATTGCCACCACAGCCAGCACGGCGACGGCGCTGCCGAGGCAGCCGGAAAGCTGGCTCTGTCTAGCCTTAAGCTCAGCCTCTTGTATCGGCCCAAAGGCCTGCTCAGCCGCCTGTATTCTTTGCTGCAACTGCCGCTCGGCAGCAAGGGCCATCTCTTTGGTGTCACAGGGCTGCTTTTCAGTGACCAGGGCCAACTCCCCCTTGAAAGCATGCCCGGTAAAGCGATAGTTGCCTTCGGAGAAGGTCTTCTTTTCAAACTCGAGCCCGAGCACGGCATTACAGCCACACTGCTTAGCCAGTTGCTCTATATATTGGCGCCCCTTGGCCGGGTCCTTGAAAAAACGGGTCGAAATAGGCAAGCGCAACGCGGCGTCACCATGCTTGGGATTGCTACCCTTGGAGGTGAAGAAATTCAGCAGTCGTTCTCTTATATAGACCTCAGGAATACGGATCTGCTTGGCAGACAATCCCTTGGGAGTTGGCGTAGGGTCAAACTCGACCAACACATTCTTAACCAGCTTAGCCTCATCACTCCTGTTCACCAGTGCCGAAACATGCAGAAAATAGCTTTCACCATCATCCCCATTGATAAAGCCAAATTTTTTAGATGAGACATACGAAACGACTTTTCCTTTCACTACACAATCCCGATAACTTTCTCTACGACTTCCAAAGCCCTATACAACAACAGCCACAAAAACCGCTGCAGCAACAGAACAGATTCAAGCAACCGATACTAACATCTCAACCCAGCAGCAACTGCTGCAACATCCTCAAAATCCGGTTAAAACCGTTCACTTTTCCATAAAAATTATTGCTACTCCCCCGCCAGCCACTTTTGCCCGTTAACAGGCCAGCAAAACCATCCACTGAAGCCGCTAGCTCAAGCAGGCAACTCAAGCAAGCAACTTAAACGGGCAACTCAAACAAGTCACTCAAACAAGTTACTTCAGCCAAACCGCACAACAAAACCCCATGCGGTAAAGCTTGTTTTTCACCGCAGCAATATTGTAGGATTGGCTAGGCTTTTAACAAAAAACCAACGAAAAGCAATACTTAAGCGCCAGCTAAAGTGCGAACAATAATCAGGGATGGCTGCCGCTCTCACCCGAGCAAGCAAAAGGCAAGGATAAGCTTTCAACACCTCACCTCATTCTATCTCCCTGACTCAAGCCACTTTAACCGCTGTGCAATTTGTGACCCAGACTAAGGTTTCACCGGCAACAAATTGATAGCTTTAGTGTTGTTTTTATTGAAATTTAACTCGGTTTAGTACGCTCTGGGATAGCTAGAATTCACTGCGGTAGCCATCCCCATCCAATTGCAACCATGCGCCAAGCTGCGCTTGGCTAGAATCGTGGTGTTCCACACCACACCGGGAAAGGGGCTTTTCGACAAACAATTGCGTCCATGCAAAAGAGCCAGCTCACCATCCATGGTTCGCGCTCATTATCGCTCTACGAGCAATAGCCCTTATCGATCCCCCTCGAAGCGGAAAGCCCCATCGCGCTTATGATGAAAATTAGCCAACGCGCCAGACGCTCGTCCCTGATTCAACTGGTGCTACTTCGGCCCCCATGTCGCGTGACACTATTTTGCCTACGTTCTCAAACTCTCCTAATAAGAATCATGAAAAACTAAAAACTCTTAAAGAAAATGGTACAACCATTAATTATTTTTTATTTTTAATTAAGAATAGTATTTTGACAAAGGAGCTAATTTGATAAATTTATCTCAAAAAGAAATTGCTCTTCAAAAATTAAAGGAAGCGGCCAATAAGTTTGGCAACAAAGAAAACATAATTCATTCAGCAAATGAGGCAACAACCAGGCTAATTATCATTGATGAAATATTAAGAATATTAGGCTGGAATTCTGAAGAATTTAATCCTGAGACACACACATCCACTAACGGATATATAGATTACTTACTCAAACACAATAGCACCCCAAAGTTAGTAGTAGAAGCAAAAAAAATAGGTTTAACATTTTGCACACCTTCTAGTAGAAAGCCAACTCATCATGAATATACCGTTTCGTATTTCAAACAAGCATTTAAGCATTTACTTACTGATACAATAAAGCAGGCTTCTTCATA